>NZ_CALPCU010000010.1:0-74117 GCF_943193085.1 Vermiculatibacterium agrestimuris
CACTTGTGAAAAGGACTTCCGTCCTCTTCTGGTGTTGTCTTGTCTTCACGTTGTTTAATTTACAAGGTGCACGCCGCGCAGTCGTTTTCGCTGCGAACTTGATTACTCTACCACAGAGCGCAGCTTTTGTCAAGCACTTTTTTCAATTTTTCGAATTTTTTTCGAAGTCCTTGAAAACCCTTGACTTTTCGACAGACGCTCGGATAATATACCAGACCTCAAATTAAAAGTCAACACTTTTTTCCAGCTTATTTCCCACTTTTTTTCGCTTTCAAATTATGTCAACCTTTTTATGTCTCCTACCTTATATAAATATACCTCTTAAACCCCCAGAAAACATTTACCCCCCGGCCATCCAATGTGACCGGGGGGTTACCACTGGTTGGGTTCGATCAATTTACTTTACCTCGCTTTCTGCAGGATGTTCGCTTGGCTGAGACTTTGGAACTGGACGCATTTCTCACTTCACAGCTGCCGTTTCCCTCTTGGTGCACTTCGGTCTTCCTTCTTCAACGATACTTCGCTTCAGATGGTCTTGCCGGTGCTTCGCTCACACACGTGAGATGGGGTGGGTCTGTTCTCGCTGGGAAATCGCCGGTTCGGATCTCGCTTCGCCGGGACGCTGTTGGCCGCCCCTTCCAGAAAGGGTTTTTCTGGCTGGACTTCTTAGCCCATTGGATTCACCTCTTTCGTTCTGGCTACATTGTACAGGAAACTCACGAGTTTGTCAATATGTTTTTATGGATTTTTTATAAAAAATTTTTCCATAAGAAAAAAGGGCGGCCTCAAGGCCGCCCCGCGCTCATCCCAAGCCCAGCAATACCAGTAAAACGCCGTAGATCACGCTGGCGCTGATCCCGAAGACCAGCACCGGCCCGGCGATGACGAACATCTTGGCCGCCACGCCCATCACCAGGCCCTCGCTTTTAAATTCCAGGGCCGGCGAGACCACCGCGTTGGCAAAGCCGGTGATGGGCACCAGCGTTCCCGCCCCGGCGTGCTTTGCGATCTTGTCAAACAGCCCCAGCCCTGTCAGCACCGCCGCCAGGAAGATGAGGGAAATAGAGGTGGCCGCCCCCGCCTCGTCCGGGCCCAGGCCGCAGGACTTGAACAAATTCATCAGTCCCTGGCCCAGCACACAGATAAGCCCGCCTACACAGAAGGCCCAGACGCAGTTTTTCCCGCTGGGCGAGGACTTGGATTTACTGTTGACATATTTGCCGTAATCGGTGTTGGTCATATCCATACTCACACGCCTCCCTTTTGGAAATAGTTTGGCGCGCTTTGTCCGTTTTATTCATTTTTTGCCCAGGCTAAGAGAGGGCGCAGGCTCTTTCCGGATCGGTTTCCCGGAGATAGAGTTCCTCTGAAATTTTTTCACTCCACGCCCCGGAGCAGCTCCTCCGCGGAGATCTCAAAGAGCTTCGCCAGGGCCAGCAGGTTGGAGGTGCTGGGCTCCGAAGCTCCGCTCTCCCACTTGCTCACCGCCTGGCGGGAGACTCCCAGCCGCTCCGCCACAAATTCCTGGGTCATGTTTCGCTCCAGCCGATGGGTCTTGATTGTCTCCCCCAGGCTTTTGCGCACGGCGGCGGTCTCCGGCCGGCTGCCGCCGTCGCTGATGTACTTTCGCAGGGCCTTGATGACCAGGTAGACCACATAGAAAAATACCCCGTATATCATCAGAATGATGGGAAATACGATAAGATTGAAGCGCATTGGAACATTCCTCCTTTTTTCAACTGTTTTCAGTATAGCATAAAAACCACCCGGTTCCACCAACTATGCCGAAAAAATTGGTTGCCCTCCGGTTGCGCGCCCTTTTTCTTCCCTTTTTTCTCCCCCTGTGCTATGATAGGAGCAATCAAAAAGGAGATGATCTCATGCGGGAGCTGAAGCCCGGCGCTATCTACACCCACTTTAAGGGAAACAAGTACAAAGCCCTCTTTACCGCCCTCCACTCGGAGACCCAGGAGCCTATGGTGGTCTACCAGGCCCTCTACGGAGACTTTGGCTATTATGTCCGGCCGCTGGATATGTTTCTGTCTGAGGTGGATCACGAAAAGTATCCCCAGGCGGGGCAGAAATACCGCTTTCAGCTGGAAACGGAAGGCTTTTAATGCAGGAGGCCGCCATGGGCGAAAAAACAGCCGCGCCCCAGTTTATCCAAGTCCGGGGCGCGCGGGTGCACAATTTGAAAAACATCGACGTGGATATCCCCCTGAACCAGATCGTCGGGGTGGCCGGGGTCTCCGGCTCGGGAAAATCCTCTCTGGCCCTGGGGGTGCTCTACGCCGAGGGCTCCCGCCGCTATCTGGACTCTCTTTCCGCATATACGAGAAGGCGGATGTCCCAGGCCGCCAAGGCCCAAGTGGACGACGTGCTCTACATCCCCGCCTCCCTGGCCCTCCACCAGCGGCCGGGTGTCCCCGGTATCCGCAGCACCTTCGGCACAGGCACAGAGCTTTTGAACTCTCTGCGGCTCATGTTCTCCCGGCTGGCCAGCCACCGCTGCCCCAAGGGCCATGCTCTGCCGCCCACCCTGGCGGTGGCGGCGGGCCAGGCGCTCACCTGCCCGGAATGTGGAGAAACGTTCTTCGCCCCCAGCGCAGAGGAGCTGTCCTTCAACAGTCAGGGCGCCTGCCGCGCCTGCGGCGGCACCGGTGTGATCCAAAGCGTGGATCGCGCCGCCCTGGTGCCTGACGAGTCTCTCTCTATCGACGAGGGGGCCGTGCTCCCCTGGCGCACCCTCATGTGGTCGTTGATGACCGACGTGTGCCGGGCCATGGGGGTGCGCACCGACGTGCCCTTCCGGGAGCTGACCCAGGCGGAGCGGGACATCGTCTTCAACGGCCCAGCCGAAAAAAAGCACATCTTCTATAAGCCGAAGGACTCCAACGACGCCGCGGAGCTGGACTTCACCTACTATAACGCCGTCTACACCGTGGAAAACGCCCTGCGTAAGGTCAAGGACGAAAAGGGCATGAAACGGGTGGAGAAATTCTTAAAGCAGGAGCTCTGCCCCCACTGCGGGGGCACTCGCCTCTCCGAGGCCGCCAGGGCTCCCAGGCTCCGGGGCATCTCACTGGACGAGGCCTGCCAGATGACCCTGGAGCAGCTGACGGCTTGGGTGGAGGGCGTTCCGGCCTCCCTGCCGCCGGAGATGGGCCCCATGGCCCGGAGCATCTGCGACTCTTTTCACCTCTCCGCCAAACGGCTCATGGATCTGGGCCTGGGCTACCTCACCTTAGACCGCGCCTCCGCCACCCTCTCCACCGGGGAGCGGCAGAGGATGCAGCTGGCCCGGGCCGTGCGCAACCGCACCACCGGCGTTCTCTACGTGCTGGACGAGCCCTCCATCGGCCTCCACCCCGCCAATATGGCGGGCCTCACCGCCGTCATGGACGACCTGGTGGCCGACGGCAACTCCGTTTTGCTGGTGGATCACGACATCCAGATCCTCTCCCACGCCGATTGGATCGTGGAGCTGGGCCCCCAGGCCGGCTCCGGCGGCGGACGGATCATCGCCCAGGGGACGACGGCGGCCCTGGCGGCTGACCCCGCCTCCATGATCGGCCCCTTCCTCTCCGGGCGGCGGGGCGCCGTAATAAAACCGCCGCTATCCTCCCCGGAGCTCTTTTCCACTGGACGGATCCACCTGTCCACCGAAGCCATCCATACGGTAAAGCCCCTGGAGGCGGACATCCCCAAGGGCAGACTCACCGTGGTCACCGGAGTCTCCGGCTCCGGTAAGACCACCCTTATTTTGGACAGTCTTGTCCCCGGCCTGGCGCGCGCCGCCGCCGGGTCGACGCTTCCCCCGCATGTCCGCGAGGTAGACTGCGGCGGGATCCGGCAGGTGAAACTCATCGACGCCACCCCCATCGGCGTCAACGTCCGCTCCACTGTGGCCACATATGCCAACATCCACGACGAGTTGCGCAAGTTCTTTGCCCGCCAGAGCCAGGCCAAGGCTCTGGGGCTCAAGGCAGGGGACTTTTCCTACAACACCGGCGCCCTGCGCTGTCCGGTGTGCGACGGCACCGGGGTCATCAGCCTGGATGTACAGTTCCTCCCCGACGTGGATATCCCCTGTCCCGATTGCCATGGTTCCCGGTATGCCAGACAGGCTGAAAACGTGACCTATCCCACCAGGGCAGGGGAAAGCTGGTCGCTGCCCCAGCTCATGGCCATGGACGTGGACGCCGCCCTGATCGCCTGCAAGGAGATAAAGCTGGTGGCTCAACGGCTGCAGGTCTTGCACGACCTGGGTCTGGGCTACCTGACCCTGGGGGAGGCCACCCCCAGCCTCTCCGGCGGCGAGGCCCAGCGGCTGAAGCTGGCCAGTGAAATGGGCAGGGCCCAGGGCGACTCCCTCTTCGTCTTCGACGAGCCCACCATCGGCCTCCATCCTCTGGATGTGGAGACCCTGCTGGAGGTGTTCCGCACCCTCATGGCGCAGGGGGCCACCGTGGTAGTCATCGAGCACGACCTGGACGTGATCCGCAGCGCCGACTACGTCATCGACATGGGCCCGGGCGGCGGCGAGGCGGGAGGCCGGATCGTGGCCGCCGCGCCACCCGCGCTTCTGGCTCAAGATCAGGAGAGCGTCACAGGCAGATATCTGCGGGAGATATGAAAAGAGCGCTTCCCTGCCGGGAAGCGCTCTTTTTTATTCTCTCATTTTCGCCGGCTGTCACATCAGCTTCACGGTGTAGTAGACCGCCATGATCAGAAGCCAGGCCGCCACCGCTCCGTACAGCACCACAGAGGGCACGCTGAACAGGCTGACGATGAGCACCCCAAGCGCCACCGCCGCGCCGGTGTAGAGCAAGGCGTAGTTGGCGTCCTTACCAAAGATCCGCAGGCTCTTGCCCTGCCACTCCACCAGGCCCTGGCCGCTCTGGGCCTTCCTGGTCAGCAGCGCGCCCAGAAGCACCAGCACCACAGACAGCGCCACATAGGCGTAGAAGATGGTGGAGTGTCCCGCGCCCCAAACGCCCAGCAGCGCCAACACGCCGCCGCAGGCGATAAAGAAGAATTCCCGCTGATAGAGATAGTAGACGAGCGCCAGAACGACCACCACAGGCACCACGTAGAGCAGCAGCTCCACGCCCCGGAAGTTGCTCATGTTGTAGAAAAACCACACCCCAAAGCAGCACAGGGAAAGCCCGATGAGGAACAGGCACAGCCCACCGGGCAGCGTGCTCTTCTTGCCTGCGCTCCTGACGTTTTTCCACCAGTACCCCGCCGCCGCCGCACACACCAGTGCGGCTACCGCCAGGATCTTCATAGCGGTGCACACCGCCGTGTGGATGGCGTACTCGGACACCTTACTGTATATAACATAACGATTGAGCAGGAGCAGGAAGAATTCCAGCACCACGCCCCCCACCATCCAGCACAGGATGCGGTTAAGTGCGGCCTCCTCAGCTTTCGCCTTGGCCAGCTTCGCTTGCTTCACGTTTTTATCCATTTGCACATCTCCTGTGAATCCCCGGCCAAAAGGGCGGGTGAGTTCATTCTTGCCTATTTTAACAGAAAATAACCATTTTTGCAACAGAAAAAACCGAGGGCTCCGTCTTCATAAAATTGTAAGCGTTTTGTTGTTGTTTTTTCCTTATATCCAGCTATAATGGGTACAGTACGAACAAAGAGAAAGGAATGTGACCCAATGCTTCACTCCAGAAAGGGAACGGCGCTTTTGTTGGCCCTCTCCCTCGTGTTTACCCTTGGCGCCTGTGGCGGAGGCGACCCCAACGCCGCCGCTTCCGCCTCTCCCTCTCCCGAACCTGTGCCCACCGCCACAGAGGAGCCCGTCCCGGAGGACAGCGTCCAGCCCACCACGCCTCCTGTGCCTCTGGTGCCCTGGGGCCCCGACCAGGTGGTGGAGCATCTCTTCTTCCATCCGGTCATCGCCTATCCCCAGTGGGCCTTCCACGACTGTCCCTCCTCCCAGTCCCAGAAGGAGGGCCTGGACGACTGGATGGTCACGGTGGACGAGTACAATAAGATCCTGCAAAGCGTCTACGACAAAGGCTATATCATGGTGAGCATGAACGATGTGTGGAGCGAGGTCACCGATGAAAACGGTGTGGCCCGGATGCAGCGCAACACACTTATGATCCCTGAGGGGAAAAAGCCCCTTATCATATCCTTTGACGACACCAACTATTATGACTATATGCTGGAGGAGGGCTTCACCTCCAAGCTGGTGCTTGGCTCCGACGGGGAGATCTGGGCCGAGTGCACCGACCCCTATACCGGAGAGACCTTCCTGACTCAGGACTTGGACGCCATCACTATTTTGGACAAATTTGTCCGGGAGCATCCCGACTTTTCTCTCAACGGCGTCAAGGGCTGCCTCTCCCTCACCGGCTACCAGGGCATCCTGGGCTACCGCACCCAGAACGACATCGACATTAAGGCGGATGACCCTGCCCGCCCCGACTTCGACGCCAACCGGGAGAAGGAGCGGGATGCGGTGAAGCCCATTATCCAGCGACTGAAGGAGACCGGCTGGTACTTCGGTTCCCACACCTGGGGCCATATCAATTTGGCCAACAGCTCTATGGAGCGCATCCAGCGGGACACCAAACGCTGGGAGGAGGAAGTGGGCAGTCTGGTGGGCCCCACCAACATTCTCTTCTATCCCCACGGCGCCCGGCCTGACGGCGACCACGACCAGGGCGAGAGCTACGGCGAGCAGTTCAAATGGCTCCAGAGCTTCGGCTTCCGCATCTTCGCCAGCGTGGGCATCAGTTCCTATTCCCAGGTGAAGACCACCATCTCCGCTGTGATCTGCGACCGGCTCCATCCCGACGGCACCACTCTCCGGGGCGGCAGGAGCGGCAAGACCCTCCAACAGTATATCCAGTTCTACGACTGCCGGGAGATCATTGACCTGGACGTGCGTCCCAACCTGGGCGTTACCTGGAGTTGGTAAATTTCTATTGAAAGGAGCTTTTCCATGACTGACCGCGAACTGGCCGACCTGGCCTATGACATGCTGAAGCGTTCCTATGTCCCCTACTCTAAGTTCCCTGTGGGGGCCGCTATCCTCTGCGCCGACGGCACGGTGTTCACCGGCTGCAACATCGAAAACGCCGCCTACGGCTCCACCATCTGCGCCGAACGCACCGCCTTGGTCAAGGCGGTGAGCGAGGGCCACCGGGACGATCTCGTCCGCATCGCCGTGGTGGGTGAGTCGGAGAACTACTGCTGGCCCTGCGGCTCCTGCCGCCAGATGCTCTATGAGTTTGCTCCCGACCTGGAGTTCCTGGTGGGCAAAGCCGATCGCAGCTTCGTCAAGCTCTCCTTTGCGGAGCTGCTCCCCCATGGCTTCGGCCCCAAGAGCCTGAACTGAGCGATATGTAAAAAGGACGCCCCCTCCGCCTGGAGGTGGCGTCCTTTTTTTATTCCATTCAGCTCTCCACCTTGTCTCCCGCCGCCTTTTTCAGGTCGGCGGCCGTGAGCGCCATGAGGGCGTCCTTGTCCACCGCCTCCAGCGCCGCCACCCGGTCGGACTGGCAGGCCACACTGCGCTCGAAGAAATTCCGGGCGTCCCTGGCATTGCCGAAGTTCTCGTCCCGGTCTTCGTACATCTCCGTCAAGACCTGCTTGGCGTAGGTTTGGGCCTCCCCGTCCAAGGCGTAGCCGTTCTTCTCGCACATGGACTGGAAGATCTGGAACAGCTCCTGGCCGGTATAGTCCTCAAAATAAAAATACTTGTTGAACCGGCTCTCCAGTCCGGGATTGGAGTGGATGAAGTCGGCCATCAAATCGGTGTATCCCGCCACGATGACCACCAGATCGTCCCGGTGATCCTCCATACTTTTAAGCAGCACCTCCACCGCCTCCTGGCCAAAATCGTTCTGGCCGGTATGGCTGGTGAGGGCGTAGGCCTCGTCGATAAAAAGCACGCCCCCCAGCGCTTTGGCGACGACCTCCTGGGTCTTGAGCGCAGTCTGCCCTACGAACCCCGCCACCAAGCCGGAGCGGTCTACCTCTACCAGCTGGCCCTTGGAGAGCACCCCGATGGCGTGGTAGAGCTTGCTGAGCAGCCGGGCCACTGTGGTCTTGCCCGTGCCGGGGTTGCCCATGAATACCAGGTGGAGGGACAGGGGCGGCACGGGAAGCCCCTCCTTCTCCCGGAGCTTGCGCACCTTCACCAGGTTCACCAGGCTTTTCACGTCGGCCTTCACCTTGTCAAGCCCACACAGGCCGTCCAGCTCCGCCATCAGCTCCTCCAGGGTCTCCTCCGGCTCCGCCGGGGCCTGCTGTGCCGCCTCTTCCCCTCCGGGCGCGGAGGCGGCCGCCGGGGATCCGTCAGCCCCCGCCATTGGCTTGGCGGTGACGAAATCCCTGGCGTCCAGGGGAGTCTTGCCCCCCTCCAGCCCATCTTTGTCGCACAGGCGGGTGAGGGCGTCGGCGCATTGGTTTACATAACCTGCCTCCGGATCGCTCACCACTCCGTCCACCGAGGCAAAGAGCAGGGCCATGAGGGTATAGAGGTCGATGAACCGGCGGGAGAGCTGACTTTTGGAGACCTTATCCACCGCCCGCATCCGGTGGAAGAAGTCGGGACTCTGGAAGCTCGGGCTGTTGGCCACACTGGTGCCCAGCTCCCAGAAAAGGATGGACGGGGCGGGGTTGCCCCGGAGATAGAGGGCGTTATAGTACTCCACGTAGCCGGGGGTCACCGGGCCGCCGTCCGCCTTCCACACGCCCAGGGCGGCGGAGCGGAAGAAATCGTCCACCTCCCCCTTCAGCCGCACCCGGAGGGCGGCGTCGGGGACGGAGCGGATGAAGGCCCCTACCCCCTCCTCATACTGCTTGTGTACCTCCGCCGGCGAAAGCGGTGTTTTCATAGCCGGTCACCTCAACTTCCTATTGTTCTTCATTATAGCCCCTGCATCCCCATTTTGCAACAAAGAAGCAGGGGGATTTCTCCTGCTCTTGACTTTCCCCACTTTCCGCATTACAATGGCAATTACTGTTCTTGGAAGGAGGAAACGCCATGTCCATCTATTTCGATCACGCCGCCACCACCCCCGTCTGTCCCGAGGCCGTCCAGGCCGCGGCGGAAGCCATGACGGCGGGCTTCGGCAACCCCTCCTCCCTGTACCCTATCGGCAAGGAGGCCGCCCAGCGGCGGGAGGCTGACCGGGCCGTCATCGCCAAGGCCTTGGGGTGCCTGCCCCAAGAGCTTTTCTTCACCTCCTGCGGCACCGAGGGGGACAACTGGGCCATCTCCGCCGCCGTGGAACTGAACCGGAAAAAGGGGAACCATATCGTCACCACCGCCATTGAGCACGACGCGGTGCTCCAGCCCATGAAGGCCCTTCAGCGTCAAGGCTTTGAGGTCACCTTCCTCTCCCCGGACAGAGAGGGTCATATCGACCCCCAGGCGGTCTGCGCCGCCATCCGCCCCGACACCATCCTGGTGTCCATGATGCTGGTGAACAACGAGACTGGGGCCATCCTCCCCATACAGGCCGCCGCCGGGGCCATCAAGGCCGCGGGCTCTCCCGCCCTTCTGCACACCGACGCGGTGCAGGGCTTCCTGAAGGTGCCCTTCACCCCCAAGGAGCTGGGGGCCGACCTGGTGACCGTCTGCGGTCATAAGATCCGGGCCCCCAAGGGTATTGGAGCCCTTTATATCAGAAAGGAGCTCATCTCCAAACTGCCGCCCCTGATGCTGGGCGGCGGCCAGGAGGGCGGCCTGCGCCCCGGCACCGAGCCCACCGCCCAGATCGCCGCCTTTGCCGCCGCAGTGGCGGCCTGGGAGCCGGGCTTCTCTGCCCATATCCGCTCCGTGCGGGACTACGCCGCCGAGACCCTCGCCCCCATCCCCGGCGTGACGCTCATCAGCCGGGGAGACGCCCCCCACATTCTGGCCCTGTCCCTGCCCGACTTCTCCGGCCAGTCGGTGGTGGAGGCCCTTGGCGGCCAGGGTGTCTGCATCTCCTCCGGCTCCGCCTGCCACCGGGGCAAGCCCAGCCATGTCTTCGCCGCCATGCCCCTTCCTCCCAAGGTGCGCCTGGGGGCGCTGCGCCTCTCCTTCGGCCCGGAGAGCACCAGGGAAGAGGTGGACGAGCTGGCAGCGCTGGTGGGGCATATGTGCGAGAAGCGGACGCTTCTTTTTGAATGATCCTTCGGCCTTTTGCGGACGGCCTTTCCTTAAATGAGGTGATTTTTTGTTTTCCTATATGAAGCGGGGCAGGGACTTTTACCGGACTGTCCTGTCCCTGGCCATCCCCATCGTCCTGCAAAACCTTATCACCACCTCCATGGGTCTGCTGGACACCTTCATGGTCGGCATGCTGGGTGAGACCCCCCTGGCCGCCGTCACTATGGCCAACATCCCCATCTTTGTTGAGCAGCTGATGATCTTCGGCTTCCAGAGCGGCTCGTCGGTGCTCATCAGCCAGTTCTACGGCAAAAATGACGAGGACTCCATCAACCAGGTGCTGGGCATTGCCTTCTACATCTCCGGGGGGCTGACTCTGCTCTTCGGCTGTATCATGTGCTTCTTCCCCCTGGAGTTTATGGGGCTGTTCGGCAATGATGCCGTTGTCGTGGGCACGGCCGCCCAATACATCCGTATCGTGGCCTTCTCCATCTTCTTCGGCGGCCTGTCTGAGGTGTACATCGCCGCCCACCGCTCCATGGCCAACCCCAAGCTTGGCCTCTATATCCTGGCGGTGTCGGTGCTGAGCAATACCTTCTTTAACTGGGTGTTCATCTTCGGCAAGCTGGGCGCCCCCGCCATGGGAGTGGAGGGCGCCGCCCTGGCCACGTTGATGGCCCGAATCCTCCAGTTCCTCATCGCCCTGCTCCACATTCTCTTGAATAAGCGCTTCCGTCTCAAGCCCGCCCAACTCCTGCGCCCCAGCAGGGCCATGCTTCGCCGGTACATCCACTACGCCACCCCGGTGCTCTTCAACGAGACCTTCTGGGGTCTGGGCACCGCCCTCTACCCCACCATTATGGGCCACATGGCCGGTTCTCAGGCCATTCTGGCTGCCTACGGCATCTCCGGCAACATTGAAAAACTGGCCACCTCTCTGGTCTTCGCCGTGGGCGGCACCACCGCCATCATCATCGGCAACGAGATCGGCGCAGGGCGGCGGGAAACGGTCTACGACGTGGGCCTGGCCCTGAATACCCTGGCCTTTCTGACCGGACTTATCGCGGGACTGACGATGATCGGCCTCACCTTCCTCTTCTTCCGGCCGGTGGTCTACCCCTTCTTCCACCTCTCCGACCAGGCCGCCGACATCGCGGCCATGATGAGCGTAGTCACCTTCTCCTTCCTGTCGGTACGCTCCTTCAACACCACTAACGTGGTGGGCGTGCTCCGGGGAGGCGGCGATGTGCGGGCTGCCTCCCTTATCGACCTAAGCTCCCTGTGGCTGGTGTCCATCCCCCTGGCCGCCCTGTCTGGCCTGGTGTTTCAGTGGGGTATCCTGGCGGTTTGCCTGTGCATCTCCCTGGACAACGTTATCAAGTTCTTCTTCGGCGTGGCCCGGCTGCGCTCCGGGGTCTGGATCCGGGATGTGACCGTCAGTTAAGTCCTTTTGGCAATCCCACCCCCTCTCCGCTAACGGCGGACGTCTCTCCACGCAGAGGCGTCCGCCGTCTTTTTTTCGCAATTTCATTGCAGAATTCATATTTTATTTACAACCCCAGCTATTGACTTTATTCCCTGCCGGTGGTACATTATATTAGCACTCAGGAGTTGCGAGTGCTAAAACGACACTGAGGTGATGGTCTTGGATCTGAGCGAGAGAAAAAAGAAAATACTCCGGGCCGTCATCGAAAGCTACGTCCAGACCGCCGAGCCCATCGGCTCCAAGGCGGTGGCCGACCTGGCGGGGCTCAACGTCTCCTCCGCCACTATCCGCAACGACATGGCGGATCTGGAGGAGCAGGGCTATCTGGAGCAGCCCCACACCTCCGCGGGGCGCATCCCCTCCCCCAAGGGCTACCGGCTCTACGTCAACGAGCTGATGGACGAGTACAAGCTCTCCATGCAGGAGACCGATCGGATCAACGCCGCTCTTCACATGCGCATGAAGGCGCTGGATAAGGTCATCGACGAGGCGGGCCGGGTGGTGGCCAAGCTGACCCAATACCCCGCCTTCGCCCTGGCCGCCGCGCCGGAGCAGGTGACCATCCGCCGGTTCGATCTTCTTCTGGTGGAGCAAAACGCCTTCATCGCCGTGGTGATGACTGACACCAACGTGGTGCGAAACAAGCTCTTCCGTCTGGACCGGGAGTTCAGCCAGGCCCAGCTGCAAATGCTGGGAACCCTTCTGAACACCGGCTTCACCGGCCTGACTCTGGCTCAGCTCTCCCCGGAGCTGCTGCGGGTGGCACAGCACGCCGCCCAGGAGGCCTACGACCTCATCGAGCTGGTGGTGAGCTTTGCCGGCGAGGTGCTGGAGGAGCTGACCCGGCGCAGTGTCCACACCGCGGGCATCGCCAATCTGCTGGATCATCCGGAGTATCAGAGCCTGGAAAAGGCTCAGCCCCTCATGAGCTTCCTCTCCGAGGAGGAGTTCCGTCCCTTCTCCCTGGGTGAGCAGAGCGGCGTGGGTGCCGACATCGTCATCGGCCCGGAGAACGTGGCCGAGGCACTGAAGGACTCCAGCGTGGTCATGGCAAGCTACGACCTGGGCGACGGGATGCGGGGCCTCATCGGTGTGGTGGGCCCCACCCGAATGGATTACGCCAAGATCTCCGCCCGGCTTTCCTATTTCGCCAAGGGCCTTTCCTGGATCGTCAGCCAGGGAGGGCTTCCGCCGGGAACAGAGGATCCCAAATAAAACCAACACTTAGGAGGCTCGTTTGCCCATGAGCAAAAAAGAGAAAAAGACCGCGGCTCCCGAGGCCGAGGAGCAGACCGTCGTCCCCACCGAGGATGTTCAGCCCGAGGCCCAAGTCCAGCCGGAGGAGGCCGAGGCCCCTGCCGTCCCCGACGAGACGGAGGCTCTGCGCGCGCAGATCGCCGACCAGGAGGACAAATTCCTGCGCCTGTGCGCCGAGTATGACAACTTCCGCCGCCGCTCCAAGCAGGAGAAGGATGCGCTCTACGCCGACGCCACCGCCGACGCGGTGAAGGCCCTGCTCCCCGTCTTTGACAACCTGGAGCGGGCCCTCCAGCAGGAGACCACCGACGAGGCCTACAAAAAGGGCGTGGAGATGACCATGGCGGGACTGCGCAAGGCCTTTGAAAGCCTGGGCGTCACCGAGATCGACGCCGCCGGCCAGAGCTTTGACCCCAACATCCACAACGCGGTGATGCACATTGAGGACGAGACTCTGGAAGAGAACGTGGTCTCCCAGGTCTTCCAGGCGGGGTTCAAGCTGGGTGACAAGGTCATCCGCTTCGCTATGGTACAGGTAGCAAATTAACATCGTTGAAAAGAAAATTTACGATACACTGGAGGAATCTATTATGTCTAAGATCATCGGGATCGACCTGGGTACGACCAATTCCTGCGTGGCGGTGATGGAGGGCGGCGAGGCCGCCGTCATCGCCAACGCCGAGGGCAACCGCACCACCCCTTCCGTGGTGGCCTTCTCCAAGGAGGGCGAGCGGATGGTGGGCCAGGTGGCCAAGCGGCAGGCAGTGACCAACCCTGACCGCACCGTGGCCTCCATTAAGCGGGAGATGGGCAGCGACTACAAGGTCACCATCGACGGCAAAGCCTACACCCCGCAGGAGATCTCCGCCATGATCCTGCAGAAGCTCAAGAGCGACGCTGAGTCCTATTTGGGCGAGAGCGTCACCGAGGCGGTCATCACCGTGCCCGCCTACTTTACCGACGCCCAGCGCCAGGCCACCAAGGACGCCGGCCGCATCGCGGGCCTGGACGTCAAACGCATCATCAACGAGCCCACCGCCGCGGCCCTGGCCTATGGCATCGATAAGGAGTCCGATCAGAAGGTCATGGTCTATGACCTGGGCGGCGGCACTTTCGACGTCAGCATCCTGGAGATCGGCGACGGCGTCATCGAAGTGTTGGCCACCGCCGGCAACAACCGCCTGGGCGGCGACGACTTCGACAAGTGCGTCATGGACTGGATGGTTGCTGAATTCAAGAAGGACACGGGCATCGACCTCAGCGGCGACAAGGTGGCTATGCAGCGGCTGAAGGAGGCCGCCGAGAAGGCCAAGATCGAGCTCTCCGGCGTCACCAGCTCCAACATCAACCTTCCTTATATCACCGCCGACGCCACCGGCCCCAAGCATCTGGATCTGACCCTGACCCGGGCCAAGTTCGACCAACTCACCGCCCATCTGGTAGACGCCACCTCCGGCCCTGTACGCCAGGCCATGAGCGACGCGGGCCTTTCCGGCAACGACATCTCTAAAGTCCTGATGGTGGGCGGCTCCAGCCGGATCCCCGCCGTGCAGGACATGGTAAAGAAGCTCACCGGGAAAGAGGGCTTCAAGGGCATCAACCCCGACGAGTGTGTGGCCATGGGCGCGGCGCTTCAGGGCGGCGTGTTCACCGGTGACACCAAGGGCCTGCTGCTTCTGGACGTCACCCCCCTCAGCCTAGGCGTGGAGACCATGGGCGGCGTGTTCACTAAGCTCATCGAGCGCAACACCACCATCCCCGCCAAGAAGAGCCAGATCTTCACCACCCCCGCCGACAACCAGACCAGCGTGGAAGTCCACGTGCTCCAGGGCGAGCGTGAGATGGCCCAGTACAACAAGACCCTGGGCCGGTTCAATCTGGACGGCATCGCCCCGGCCCGGAGAGGCGTGCCTCAGATCGAGGTCACCTTCGACATCGACGCCAACGGCATCGTCAACGTCTCCGCCAAGGATCTGGGCACCGGCAAGGAGCAGCACATCACCATCACCTCCTCCACCAACATGTCTAAGGACGACATCGACAAGGCCGTGAAGGAGGCCCAGCAGTTCGCCGCCGAGGACGCCAAGAAGAAGGAAGAGGTAGAGGTGCGCAACCAGGGCGAGCAGATGGTCTACCAGGCCGAGAAGACCATCGAGGAGCTGGGCGACAAGCTGGAAGCCGGCGACAAGTCCACCCTGGACGCGGCTCTCAATAAGCTGAAGGAGGCCCTGAAGGGCAGCGACTGCGCCGCCATCAAGGCCGCCACCGAGGCGCTGAGCCAGGCCTTCTATCCCATCACCGAGAAGCTCTACCAGCAGGCAAACCCCCAGGCCGGCCAGCCCGGCCCCGACATGGGCGGCGCCGGCTTCGGCGCTCAGCAGCCCGGCCCCGGCGGCGATGACGGCGTGGTGGACGCGGACTACACGGTAGTGGACGACGAATAAGAAGCGTGGAGCAAGGGCCTGCGAGGAAAGCGACCGAGCGCCCAGACCCTTGCGCAACGTGACATGACTTTCTAACAGGAAGCGGCGGAAAAGCTCCGCCGCATTCCTGCTGTAAGAAGAGGTGAGCACAAACATATGCCCGAGCAAAAACGAGATTATTATGAAGTCCTGGGGGTGTCCCGGGGCGCCTCGGATGATGAGCTGAAAAAGGCCTACCGGAAGATGGCCAAGCAGTACCACCCCGACCTCCACCCCGGCGACAAGGAGGCCGAGGCCAAATTCAAGGAGGTCAACGAGGCCTACGAAGTTCTCTCTGACAAACAAAAGCGCGCCCGTTACGACCAGTACGGTCACGCCGGAGTGGATCCCTCCTTCGGCGGCGGCCCCGGGGGCGGCTTCGGCGGCTTCGACATGGGGGACATCGACCTGGGCGACATTTTCGGCTCCTTCTTCGGCGGGGGCTTCGGCGGTTCGCAGCGGGCCAATCCCAACGGCCCCCGGAAGGGGGAGACCCTCCGCGCCAGCGTCACCATCTCCTTTGAGGAGGCGGCCTTCGGCTGTGAAAAGGAGCTGAACCTCTCCCGGGCGGAGACCTGCGACGCGTGCAAGGGCAGCGGCTGCGCCAGCGGCACCACGCCGGAGACCTGTCCCACCTGCCACGGCACGGGCACCATCCGCATCCAGCGGGGCGGCGGGGCCTTTACCTTTGCCACCACCGCTCCCTGCACCCGATGCCATGGCACAGGCAAGATCATCCACACGCCCTGCGACCACTGTCACGGCTCCGGCCAGGTGCGCAAGCAGCGGAAGATCACCGTGTCCATCCCCGCCGGCATCGACAACGGCCAGGCCATTTCCCTCCGGGGACAGGGCGGGGCCGGAGTCAACGGCGGCCCCGCAGGGGATCTGCTGATCTCCGTCACCGTCCGGCCCAGCGACAGGTTCCGGCGGGATGGGACGGCGGTTTACATGGAGCACACCGTCACCTTCGCCCAGGCGGCGCTGGGGACAAAGCTCACCCTTCCCACCATCGACGGCAATGTGGAGTATGACATGCCTGCCGGCACCCAGCCGGGGACGGTGTTCCGCCTGCGGGGCAAGGGCATCCCCTCGGTGAGCGGCCGGGGCCGGGGCGACCAGTTCGTCACCATCCGGGTATCGGTGCCCACCTCTCTCACCGGCGAGCAGCGGGAGGCTCTGCTGGCCTACGCCAAGGCCATGGGGGAGGACGCGCCCGAGCCGAAAGGATTTTTTGACAAGCACAGGAAGAAAAGGTAAAATAGTGGGGCAGAATTTCTCTGCCCCACTATTTTCTACTCTCCGGAGGTCGCTCCATGAGATACGTCACTCCCTCCATCTTGTTCGCCCTGGTCACCCTGGGCTGTGTGCTCCTCTTCCTGTGGTGGTATTGCGCCGCCCGGGGCGGGGCCTCTCCCCTGGCCCATGACAGCCTCCTGTCCCAGCTGGGGGCCCGGCCCGTCTCCATCCCCGCCACGCAGCAGCGGCTCTCCTTCGCCGGGAAGCTGCACCCCATGGAGCGGAGAGATCGGATCGCGGCGCTCCTCATCACCCTGGTCTACGCCGTCACCGCCTTTTTCCAGCTGGGAGACACAAGGGCTCCCCAGAATTTCTACGACTTCGGGGAGAGAGGTCAGGTCACCATCGCCCTCTCCGGCGAGCCTCTCAATGTCCAGGGCATCCGCTACTACACCGGCCTGGGCGTGGGGGGCCGCGTCTCCGGCGAGGACGGCCGGGCCTACAACGTGGAGGTCTCCGCCGACGGGGAGAACTGGTATACGCTCTGGCAAAAGAAGGAAGATCCCGAGGACGCCAGCAAGGTCACCGGGTATTACTGGGCCGACGCGGCGGACTTTTCCCCCAGCTTTGCCCTGACCCAGAAGTACAACCAGCTGTTTAAGTGGCTGGAGGTCAAGACCGACGCCCCCGCGCAGGTACGTTATCTTCGGATCACCGGCAACGCCCAGGTGAAATATCTGGAGGTGCGCTCCGGGCCGGACAGTGTCCGCTCCGAGCCCCGCTACCTCCTGGAGCTGGGCCGGCTGTGTCTGCTGGACGAAGCGGGAGAGCCCATCCCCTTCCACTGGGCCATGGCCGACGGCTCCCCCATCCCCGAGGCGCTGACGGAGCTGTTCTCCGTGGACGAGCTGGTGCCGGAGCGATCCTCCTGGCACAACTCCACCTATTTTGACGAGATCTATCACGCCCGCACCGCCAAGGAAAACATCAACGGGGTCTATCCCTACGAGTGGACTCATCCCCCTCTGGGCAAGCTCATCCTGAGCGTGGGCATCCGCCTGTTCGGCATGACCCCCTTCGGCTGGCGGTTCATGGGCGCGCTCTTTGGAGTGGGGATGCTCCCCATCCTCTATGTGTTCCTGAAAAACATGTTCGGCAAGACCCCGACCGCCGCCTGCGGCACCATCCTTTTCGCCTGTGAGTTCATGCACCTGACCCAGACGAGGATCGCCACCATCGACACCTATGCCGTATTCTTCATCCTCGCCATGTACTTTTTCATGTACCGTTACCTCACCCTCCCGGCGGGAACGCCCTTCTCCAGGGGTGCCCTGCCCCTGTTCCTGTCCGGACTCATGTGGGGCCTGGGTATGGCCTCCAAGTGGACGGTGATCTACGGCGCTTTGGGCCTGGCGGTGGTCTACTTCATGGGCTTCTACCAGAAAATGCGGGACTGGCCGGAGGAGAGCGAAGTCAAGCGGGGCCTCTGGGTGGCCCAGACCCTTCTCTTCTCCGTGTTCTGCTTCATTTTAATGCCCCTTTGCATCTATACCGCCTCCTACCTCCCCTACGCCCAGGCTTTGGGTGTGGATCTGTCCCTGGGCAACACCCTGTCCGGGGCGGGGCGGAGCCTGCCGGTACTCTTCCAAAACCTGTGGGAGCGGTTCTTTGTCCCGGAGGTCTCCAAGCTGGAGGGCTATCGGGCTGCGGCCATCCCCAACGACAGTCTGGCCGGCATCATGGCCAAAAACCAGTGGGATATGCTCACCTACCACCAGGGCGTGGGGGACTTCCACCCCTATTCCTCCCGGTGGTTCCAATGGATCGTGAACGCCCGGCCCATCCTCTACTATATGGACAACGAGGTGTCCGGCTTCACCACCCGTTTCGCCGCCTTTGCTAATCCCGTGGTCTGCTGGGGCGGCCTTGGGGCCATCCTCATCTGCGCCTGCCATTCCTTCCGGAGACTGTGGAGCAAAGCCGCCTTTCTAACGGCCCTGGGCCTCGCCGCCCTGTTTTTCATCTATCACTCGGAGCTGGAGAAAAACAACGCTTTCTGGCCGGAGCAGGCCGGGCAGGTGCTCAATCGCAACTGGATCATTCTCATCGCCTGTCTGCTCCTCTATCTGGCCCTGCGCGCCTTCCTGCTCCTCCACGCCCCGGGGTATGACGGCAAGGCGGCCTTCATTTTCGTGGCCTACCTCTCCCAGCTGGCCCCCTGGTGGCTCATTGGCCGCACCACCTTTGAGTACCACTACTTCCCCTCCATCCTGTTCCTGGTCTTCGCCCTGACCTATCTCTTCAACGGGCTTATGGAGGCAGACCGGGGCTGGCGGGTGCCGGTCTACGGCCTCACCGCCCTGGCCGCCGCCCTCTATCTACTCTTTTATCCCGTGCTCATCGGCTTGACCATCCCCACCTGGTACGAGCCTTTGGTCAAGTGGATCGAATCCTGGCCCTTTTAACGAAAAGCGCATCAAGGATGTGAAATTATGTTAACCGATTGCCACATGCACACCCTCTGCTCCCCTGACGGCTGCGCCCCCCTGGCAGATATGGCCGCCGCCGCCCTCAAGGCCGGCATGTCCGCCATCTGCGTCACCGACCATTGCGACCTGCTGGACGTCCACGGCCAGCCCGACAGCTCTTTCCGCTGGAAACCCATCGAGGAGCAGCTCTCCCTGGCCCGGCCGCAGTTCGCCGGGGCTCTCCCCATCCGCATGGGTGTGGAGCTGGGCGAGGCCTGGGAGGATCCAGCGCTCTCCCAGCGCATCACCTCCCACCCCGAGCTGGACTTTGTCATCGGCTCTGTCCATAACCTGAGCCGGGAGGACGGGGGGCTGGACTTTTATTATGTAAACTACGACTGCGAGGAGATCTGCCACAAAGTCCTGCGCTCCTACTTCGGCTGCATGGAGGCGCTGTCCCAATTGGACTGCTTCGACGTGGTGGGCCATGTGATCTATCCCCTGCGCTACATGAACATACGGGATGGCAACCACGTGACCCTGGACGCCTATCTCCCCCAGCTGGAGCGCATTTTCCACAATCTCATCGCCCATGATAAGGGTATTGAGGTCAACACCTGCCGGGGCCAGACCGTGGAGGACTGGCGGCAGACCCTCGCCCTTTACCGGGACTGCGGCGGGCGCATCATCACCCTGGGCAGCGACGCCCACGAGCCCCGGGACGTGGGCAAGGGCATCGCCCAGGCGGCGGCCCTTTTGAAGGAATACGGCTTCGACCTGGCGGTCTTTGAAAAACGCCAGCCCCATTTTATCAAATTGTAAGGAGGAATCTGTTATGCTCGCTCTCGGCTCTGACCACGGCGGCCTGGATTTGAAGCGCCGCATCATCGCCTATCTGGAGGAAAACCACATCCCCTACAGGGACTTCGGCTGTGACACCGCCGACTCCTGCGACTACCCCGACTTCGGCGCCGCCGCCGCCCGGGCGGTGGCCTCAGGAGAGTGCGACAGGGGCATCGTCATCTGCACCACCGGCATCGGCATCTCCATCGCCGCCAACAAGGTCAGGGGCATCCGCTGCGCCCTGTGCCATGATCCCCTCTCCGCCGAGATGACCCGGCGGCACAATGACGCCAATATGCTGGCCCTGGGCGGCGGCATGGTGGGGCCCAATCTGGCCGTGCGGATCGTGGAGGTCTTCCTGAACACCGAGTTCGAGGGCGGCCGCCACCAGCGGCGGGTAGATAAGCTCAGAGATCTGGAGTGAGGTCACGGCTATGAATATCAGGCACGCGGTCATGGGGGATCTTGACGTCCTGGCGGCGATCGAGGCCGCCTCCTATCCCAAGGCGGAGGGCGCCTCCAGGGAAAGTCTCCGGGGTCGGCTGGAGCACTTTCCCAACTGCTTCTGGCTCCTTGAGGACGACAGAGGCGGCGTCATCGCCTTCATCAACGGTATGCTCACAGACAAACCCGACCTCACCGACGACATGTACGACCATCCGGAGCTCCACGACGAGACGGGCCGCCGGCTCATGATCTTCTCCGTGGTCACCGATCCTCGGTTCCGGGGCAGGGGCTGCGCCAGCCAACTGATGGAGCGGGTCATCCGGGATATGAGGGCGCAGGGGCGGGAGGATATCGTCCTCACCTGCAAGGAGCGGCTGCTCCCCTTCTACTCCAGGTTCGGCTTTGTCAGCGAGGGCGTCTCCGGCTCCACCCACGGGGACGTGACCTGGTACCAGATGCGGCTGGCACTGTGAGTCCTCTTTCCACACAAAAGCCCCTGACCTTCCGGTCAGGGGCTTTTCTCTGTCTCATTGGCTCTGGCGCTGGTACTCTGAGGGGGTCATGCCCACCGCCTTTTTGAAGGTGGAGCTGAAATAGGTAATGTCCCGGTATCCCACCTGCTCGGCCACCTCGTAGACCTTGTTGCGGCAGTCCCGCAGCAGCTCCATGGCCGCATGGATGCGGTAATCGGTGAGGTAGCTGCCCAGGGTACGGGAGGTCTCCTTCTTGAACTCGTGGCTCAGGTGGCCCTCGCTGATACCCAGAGAGCGGGCCACCGAGCTGACGCTGATATCAGGTTCATTGTAGTGCTCCGCAATGTAGCGCAGGGCCTCCTTCACGTACTTGCTCTTGC
Organism: Vermiculatibacterium agrestimuris; assembly: GCF_943193085.1. Taxonomy (NCBI): domain Bacteria; kingdom Bacillati; phylum Bacillota; class Clostridia; order Eubacteriales; family Oscillospiraceae; genus Vermiculatibacterium; species Vermiculatibacterium agrestimuris. Next base: position 21,185 of record NZ_CALPCU010000010.1, read on the forward strand.
CCTCGACGGCCACATCAGGCCCCTGGGCCGGGGCGGCGTCCCGGCCCACCCGGCTCTGGAGCCGGGTCACTGCCTCCTCCAGCTCCCCGTCGTGAAAGGGCTTGAGCAGGTAGTCCACCGCCCCCAGCTTTACCGCCGACTGGGCATAGGAAAAATCGCTGTAGGCGGTGAGGATGATCACATGGGCTCCATTGCCCTCGGCCCGGAGCCGGCGCACCATCTCAATGCCGTCCATCCGGGGCATTTTGATGTCGGTGACGATCAGCTCCGGTTTGCATTGGCGGATCAGCTCCAGGCCCTCCTGGCCGTCGGCGGCCTCTCCCACCACGGCGCAGTCCACCGCCGCCCAGTCCACCGCCAAAACGATGCCCCGGCGCACCAGAGCCTCGTCCTCTACCACCACTACCTTCATCATGTTTCCTCTCCCCCCTTTCCATGGGCGATGGGCAGCGCCACCCGGATACAGGTGCCCCGTCCCCCGGCAGGGGGCAGGAACTGCAGGCCGCTGTCCGGGCCGTAGTGGAGACGCAGGATGGCGTCCACATTGTAAAGGCCCAGATGGCCCCCTTCCTGCGGGCCGGAGCGCCGCAGGAACCGCGCCATGCTCTCCTCCGACATGCCGCAGCCGTCGTCCCGCACGGTGAGGAGCATGGTCTCCCCGCTTTGGACAGCCTCCACCGAGATGTGGCCGCTGCTGCCGTCTTCAAAACCGTGGATAATGGCGTTTTCCACCAGAGGCTGGAGCATGAGCTTGGGCACCAGGGCGTCCATCAAGGCTGGCTCCACCCGCAGGGCAAATTCAAACTTGCCGGGAAAGCGGATGGCCTGGATCTCCACATACCGCTCCAGTACCTCCAGCTCCTCCCGCAGCTCCACGAACTCCTCGGCGGAGATGCTCCGGCGCAGGATGTCCGCCAGGTCGGCGGAGATGGTGGAGATCTCCTGGGAGCCGTTGATCTTCCCCAGCCATTTCAGGGTGTCCAGGGTGTTATAGAGAAAATGGGGGTTGAGCTGGGCCTGCATCATGCGGATCTGGGCGTCCCCCAACTCCTGCTGCTGGTGGATGGACTGGGCCAGATTGGCTTTCAGCCGCTGAGTCATCCGGTTGAACCGGCCAGAGAGCTGGCTGATCTCATCGGTGCCTGTCACCTCCACCCTGGCGTCCAGGTCGCCCTCCTCCACCGCCGCCATAGCGCTGTTGAGGGTGCGGATAGGCTCAAAGAGCTGGCGGCTGAAGCCCAGCGCCACCCGCATACACACGCCCGCGCACAAAAGGATGGACAGGGCGGCCACCAGGCAGAAAAGCCGCATGGTTCCGTCCGTCAAAGGCTTCGGCTGGCGCAAAAGCACAGAGAATCCGCTGCTCTTCTCCCGGAAGACGTGGTAGGTATAGTCCGCCCCCGCCTCACCAAGGCTCTGCCCATCCAGCAGGCAGAGCCGCAGCCGGGCGGCCAGCGCACTGTCCTGAAGAGTCGGCGTGGCATAGACCTGATCCCAGAAGGGATCCAGAACCAGCACGTCGCTTCCTGTGCCGTAGCCGCCCTGAAACAGACGCTGGAAATGCTCCTCCCGCAGCTCCGCCACCACGTAGCCCGCCGCCCCGTCCCGGCCGGGAACGGCCCGGGCCATGCGCATGCACCCCCCGGTAGAATCCAGCGGGGATATCTGGCGGTAGACCGTCTCCATCGCCTCCCCGGCCGCGGCCAGCGCCCCCCAGTTGGTGGGCAGGCTCCTGGGCGCGGCGTTGGAGGTGGCATACAGCAGCTCCCCCTGCGCGTCATAGAGGGAGAAATCCGCCTCCCGCAAGAGGGGCAGGGCCGCGGAATAGAGCGCGTTATAGACCTGGGTGCCGTTGAACCGTCTCCTGCCGGTCATGGCGTCGACGATAAGCGTCTCCTTCTGCAGGCTTTCCAGCACCCCGCCGCAATCGGTCAGCAGCGTTTCAAAATCGGAGGAGAGCGCGTCGAGCTGGTTCTGGGCGCTCTCCCTGGAATTACGCAGCAGAACGGTTTGAAAGATCCCTAAAATAAGTCCCACGCACACCACCAGAGGCACCAGACCCACCGCCAGGAAGGAGCCCAGTAGCTTCTTCTGGAAGGAGGCGCGCAAGCCCAGCCCCCTCATGGCGTCTCCTCCCCGGTAAAGTCCGCCCAGTGGATCAAAAACTCCTCCTTCAGCGCGGAAGCCCAGACCATGGGATAGTCAAAGACCCCCATCTCCTCCTCGGTGGGCAGCTCCTCCCGGTCGGCCACATCCTGGCGCACCGAGCGGCGGGAGAAGGCGCTGACCACCAGGGACTGTACGTCGGCGCTCTGGACAAACTCCAAAAAAGCCTTGGCATTGTCCGGGTGGGGCGCCCCCAAGATAAGGGCGCTGCCGTCAGGCACCGCGCTGGTACCCTCGGCAGGGTAGACCACACCGATGTTCTCCCCCTGGGCGATCCCCTTCAGGGCGGTCTCCTCCAGTGTGACGCCGATGCTCTTTCTGCCTCCGGACACGGCGGAGACCACATCGCCGGAGTCCCCCAGAGCCCCCTCCAGATTCTCCGCGAAGGCCCGCACCAGCTCCCAGGTCTCCCCCGGCAGGCAGGAGAGCATGGTGACGGCGGCGGTATAGCTGGAGCCGGACACGGCGGGATCCGCAAAGGCGATCCTCCCCTTCCAGCGGCTATCCAAAAGATCCTCCCAGCCGGTCAGCTCCGCCTCATCCACCAGCTTTGTGTTATAGATGAGCACCACCGGCAGGGCGGAAAAGGGCGTCCACAGATCCCCCTCCCCCCGGAGGCCCGGCTTCAAAAGCTCCGCGCCGGAACAGGTATACGGCGCAAAGAGATCGGCGTAGGCCGACAGGCTCTCCACGCCGCCGCCAAACATCACGTCGCACTCCGGCGCCTCGGCCTGGGCGGCGATGCGCTCCAAAAGCTCGTTGGTGCCCCCGGTGACCACCTCTACCCAGATGCCTGTGCGCTCCTGAAACTCCTTGACAATGGGCCCGTAGACCTCCTCCTTGTGGGAGGTGTAGACCACCAGCCGATCCTCCGCCGCCGGGGCCGGGGGGTCGTTCTGGTGCGGAGCGCAGGCGGAAAGGCACAAAAAGAGGGCGCACAGGAGCCCAAAGCAACGCCTTTTCATCCTCTCCACCTCTTTCTCTGCTCTTTCTTGATCGGCTCGCGAAAACGCCCTTATACCAGCTCCAAAAGCGCTGTCAGGCGCGTCACCTCATAGTCCGCCAGGGGGTTGCCCGCGGCGTCCCCGCCAAAGGCCACCGCCTGGAAGCCCCCGGCCTTGGCCGCCCGAAGGCCCGCCGCCGCGTCCTCCACCACCAGAGCCTGCGCCGGCGCCACGCGCAGAAGCTCCGCCGCCTTCAAAAAAACCTCCGGATCGGGCTTGGCCCTCGTCACCATACTGCCGTCAGCAATGGCGTCAAAGCAGGCCGTCAGCTCTGTGCGCGCCAGGATGCGCTTTGCGTTTTTGCTGCTGCTGCCCACCGCCAGAAGGAGCCCTTTCTCCCGCAGGCCCCTGAGAGCGGCCCGGACGTCACCGTCCACCTCTTCAGGGCCCATCTGCTCCACCCGCTGTAAGTAGGCCTCGTTCTTTTCGGCGGCCAGGGCCTCCTTCTCCTCCCGGGTAAACTGCCGGGGGGAAAAGGCCAAAATGCGCTCCAGGCTGTCCATTCGGGAAAGGCCCCGGATGCCGTCGTAGCGTTCCTGGGGAAAATCGATGCCCAGCTTGTCGGTGAGGATACGCCAGGCGTTATAGTGATAGCGGTCGGTGTGCACCAGCACGCCGTCCAAATCAAAGATCACCGCTTTTTTCATGCTCCCAGCTCCTTTAGGATGTCTTCCAGAACGGTCAATACACTGCTGCAGCGGCGGGGATACCGCGCCTTCAGTACAGGGTCGGCCCCCTCCATCAGGTAGGCTGTGCCGGCGATGTCCAGCATGGCCGTGTCGTTCCAGTTGTCCCCAAAGGCCACGGTATCCGCCAGGGAAACGCCCAGCCCTGCGCACAATCCCTTCAATCCCACGCCCTTGTCCGCCAGGCCGAAGTCCACCCAGTCAGGCCCCGCGGCGGCCATGTGGAGGCTCTCTCCCCACCGGGGGCCCAGAATGGCCATGGGCTCCGCCGTGCCCTGGGGGCAGTAGACAGAGACCTTGATGACGTCCTCCCCGATCGCCTCCGGGGCGGACACCTCCGCCACATGGTTCCCCTTCGGCCCCCGCATATATTGGACGTATTCCGGCGTACCGTTACAGATATATGTGGTATTGGCGCCCGAGATCAGGATCTGGCATCCGGGCAGCTCCAAAATGGCCCGGGACAGCGCCAGAGCCTCCTTTCGGGGCATAACGGTCTTGGAAAGTACCGGGGCGGTGTCCTCTCCGCCGGGGCCGTAGAGGATGGCGCCGTTTTCACACAGGCAGCAGATCTCTTCCGAGACCGGGGCGAAGAGACGGCGCAGGGAGTGAAACTGCCGGCCCGAGGCGGGACAGAAGTGCACCCCCGCGGCACGCAGACGGCGAATGAGGGGAAAAAGCATCTCAGGCAGCTCGCTGTCTCCATAGGGGATGAGGGTGCCGTCGATATCGCTGGCGATGAGTTTGATCACGTGATCTCCTCCTCTCCCTGTAACGTATTACGCAGCAGAAAATCTGACGGCTCCAGAACCTGATCCCGGAAGGGCCTGGGATGGCCCTCCACCGTCAGATATACCGCCTCCACGCCCTCCAGCTGGCACAGGGTGAGCACAATACAGCCGTCGGCCAGGGTCAGCTCCGCTCCGGACAGGCCCTCGTAGGCCTCGGAGAGATCCACCGCGGCCACCCCGTCGCTGATCGACCACCCCCGCAGGGCGGTGCCGCTGGGGAAGGGCGAGGCCAGACTGTCGCTCTCCGGCCCGGAGAGCAGAAGGGTCATAAGCCCCTCTACCGTGCCCCCTGACGAGGGCTCCCGGAACTCCCGATCCAGTGCGGCGTCGTCCCTCCGGCCGGAGGCGGTGATAAAGTAGAACGCATACTGCCCTTCCGGGGGCTCCTCATCCCGGCCGGGCCGGTGGGAACAGGCGGCGCAGAGCAGGCTCAGTGCCAGCAGGGCGGCGGCGAGACGCTTTTTCATGCCCGCTCCCCCCTTTCACACAGGGGGAAGGTGACGGTGAAGCGGGTACCCTCCGGCTCCCGCCGCTGCGCGGTCACCACGCCGCCGTGACGCTTGGCGGTGTCCTGGACGATGGATAGGCCCAGGCCCGTGCCGCCGGCGGCGCGGGAGCGGGCCTTATCCACCCGGTAGAACCGGTCGAAGATCTTATCCACATCCTCCGCGGGGACGCCCACACCGGTATCCTCCACAACGATCTCCGCCCGGTCTTCCACCGCCCTCAGCCGCACCCAGAGCTTGCCGCCGGGCAGGTTATACTTCACGCCGTTTTCCATAAGATTGAACAGGATCTGGTACAGGTCGTCCCTGGTGCAGCGCACCCACACGTCCTCATCCAGCTCCATGGTAAGGGATACGTCCACCGCCCGGGCCAGGGGCTCCAGCATGTGCTCCGCCCGGCGGGCCACCGCGGCCACCTCCACCGGCTCGGTGACCACCGGAGCTCCCGCGTCCAGCCGGGTGAGGGCCAGCAGATGCTCGGTAATGCGCTGGAGCCGCTCGGCCTCGCTGCCGATGTCCCCCACAAAGTCCCGGACGGTCTCCGGATCCATGTCCCCGGTCTGCAAAATGGAGTCGGTGAGCAGGCGGATGGAGGCCAGGGGGGTCTTCAGCTCGTGGGAGGCGTCGGAGACAAAACGGCGGCGCACCTCCTCCGTGGTCTGAAGGCGGCCGGTCAGGTCATTGAACTCCCCGGCCAGCTGGGTCAGCTCGTCCTTACCGGAGAGCTTCACCCGGTGGCTGTACTCTCCCTCCCGGACGGTGCGGATGGCCCCCAAAAGCTGCCCCAGCCGGCGGGTAATGGCCTTGGAGAACACGACGCTGAAAAGCAGGGCGGCCAGCGCGATGACCAGAGAGATGCTGCGAAGGGTCTGCTGGACGCTCACCAGGAACTCCCCCGCGAAGGTGTCATATTCGTCCACATACACAGCTCCCAGGGTCATGCCCCGGTACACGATGGGGGTGGCGGCCCGGCTGTGGAAGGCCCCGTTTTCAAAGTCGGAGCGGATGTTGTCCTCCCAGCGCAGGGCGGCGGCCACCTCCCGCAGAAGGGCATACTGGCCCGCCGCCTGTCCGGCGCTGTCATAGAGCACCAGACCGGAAGGGCCGGTGACCAGCACCCGGCTCAGGCCGGTATCGCCCAGCACCTCCATGACCCGGGCCACCCCCTCCTCGCTGAGGCTGTCCGGCCCCGCCAGAGCGGAGGCCATTACCGCGGCCTGACTCTGCAGGGAGGTCTGCTTGGACTGGAAGACCATCTCCTGGGAGGCCAGCACCGGGTAGGTGTTGAGCAGCACCAGCACCGCGGCAATGACCACCAGGTAAGTCATGGCATATTTGGTTTGAAGAGAGCGCCAAAGAGGCACTTTCTTCGACTGCCGGGCGGTCTCCATGGCGTTCCCTCCTCTCCTTCAGCGGCCGTTTACTGTCCGCTTTTCAGATAATAGCCCACGCCCCACTTGGTAAGGATGTACTCCGGATTGGCGGGATCCAGCTCCAGCTTCTCCCGCAGGCGGCGGACGTGGACGTCCACGGTGCGGTAATCCCCGGCGTACTCATAGCCCCACACCACGTTCAGAAGATTCTCCCGGGAGTAGACCCGGCCGGGGTTCCGCATCAGAAGCTCCATCAGGTCAAACTCCTTGGCGGTAAGCTCCACGCTCTGTCCCTCCTTCCAGGCCGAGCGCTGGTCGGCGTCCAGAAGGATGTGGCCCACGGTGAGCTGTCCGCCCCCCGAGCTCTGCTGGGCCATGCCCGCCCGGCGGAGAAGAGCCCGGATGCGGGCCTTCAGCTCCAGGATATTGAAGGGCTTGGTGATGTAGTCGTCGGCACCGCACTCAAAGCCCACCAGCTTGTCGGCGTCCTCGCTTTTGGCCGTGAGGAGGATAATGGGCACGTTGGAAAATTCCCGGATGCGCATACAGGCCTGAAGCCCGTCCAGCTTGGGCATCATCAGATCGAGGATGATCAGGTCGAAGGCCCCGCCCCGGGCCAGAGCCACGGCGGCCTGGCCGTCATAGCCCACCTCCACCTGGTAGCCCTCGCTCTCCAGATTGAATTTGATGCCCTTGACCAGCACCCGCTCGTCGTCCACTACCAGTATTTTCATTTCGCGTCCTCCACAGTGATATCGTCTATCAGCTCCGCCAGGGTCTCCTCCCCGATGCCCTTGACCCGGGTGATGTCCTCAGGAAAGCGATAGGGGCCGTTAGTCTCCCGGTCGGCAATAATATCCGCCGCCCGTTTCTCTCCGATGCCGGGCAGGGTCATGAGCGCCTCAGCGTCGGCGGTATTGATATTGACTTTTTCCTGCTCCGGGATCACGGTGGGCGCGGGCAGCGCAATGACCGTATCCTCCAAAGTGCGCTGCGTCTCCACCCGAATGGGCGCGGCGGCAGTGTTCCCCCGGAGGAACCACCCGGCGGTAAAGGCCAGAAACAGCCCCGCCAAAGCCAGGGCGGCGGCTTCCCATTTGGAAATCGTCATTATTTTGTAACCGCCTCCTCTGTTGCGTCTGTACCGAAGGTCTGATATAATGGTTTTATTCAGAGACATTATAACATATATAGCGGGAGTTTCCTATGAAAAAATATCGTTCCTTCTCCATCTTTTTTCTTCTTCTGGCGCTGACGGCGGCTCTGGCCGCCCCGGCGGCTGCCGCCGAGCCCTTTTCGGTAGAGGCCACCGCCGCCATCCTATTGGACGCCGACTATAACGAGGTGCTCTACGAGCAGGCCGCCGACGAGCGCCGCTACCCCGCCTCCATCACCAAGGTGATGACCGGCCTTCTCACTGTGGAGGCCATTGACCGGGGAGAGCTGTCCATGGACACCGTCGTGACCCTGGGCGACGACCTCTACACCGGCATCGGCGAGGGGGGCTCCACCCAGGGACTGAAGAGCGGGGAGATCCTAACGGTGCAGGACTTGCTCTACTGCGCCCTCCTCCCCTCCGCCAACGAAGCCTGCAACGCCTTGGCCTCCGCCGTGGCCGGGAGCATCCCCGCCTTTGTGGAGCTGATGAACCAGCGGGCGGCGGCTCTGGGCATGACAAACACCCACTTCGTCAACACCCACGGCTACCATGACGACGCCCACTACACCACCGCCCGGGACATCGCCAAGATGTGTGCCGAGGCCATGAAGCACCCCGACTTCCGGGAGATCGTCTCCTCGGTGCGCTACGATGTGCCCGCGACCAACCTCCACGCCGCCCGGGAGCTTCATGACACCAACGCCCTGGTCTCCAATTTCCGCACCGGGCGCAGCGACCTTCTCTACCGCTACGCCGTAGGCATCAAGACCGGCTCCACTCCGGAGGCGGGCTTCTGCCTGGCCTCGGCGGCGGAGAAGAACGACCGGCTCATGATCGCCGTCCTCTTGGGCGGACAGGACTACCGCAAGGCGGAGGCCAACTATTTCTCCGAGAGCAAACGCCTTTTGGAATACGGCTTCAACGAATTCTCCCGCAAGGAGCTTCTGAGCCCCATCGACCCCATCGCCACTGTGCCGGTGAAATACTGCGCCCAACAGGACTATGTCACCGTTCAGGCCAGCCTCGGTCTGGAGGCCACCCTGCCCAACGACCTGGATCCCACCCTCTTCCTGCGCCAGGTGGAGCTGCCGGAATCCTTGGAGGCCCCCATTGAGAAAGGGCAGGTGCTGGGCTCCATCTCCATCTCCTATGCGGGCAAGGACTACGGCAGCGCCGACCTCATCGCCACTACCGCTCTGGAGCGCTCCCAGCTGGTGTTCATCCTGGATCACATCCAGGCGCTGTTCAGCCTTCTGTGGGTGAAGCTCCTCCTGCTGGCCGCCATCCTTCTCCTTCTCCTGCTGGTGCTGCGGCGCATGGTCTTCGGCCCCAGCCGCCGCAAGCGCTACAATGCCCCCAAGACATACAGCGCCAGCTACCGGGGCAGAAAGCGGTAATTACATAGCAAAAGGCCCGGAGCCAGCGCGGCTCCGGGCCTTTCTTCAGAGATTCTCCTTCAATGCCTGGGCCAGCTGATCCGGGCAGGAGGTGGGCTTGAAGCCGCAGTGGATGCCGTCCAGCCGGGCGATCACATCCTCCACCTTCATTCCCTCCACCAGCTTGCTGATGCCCTGGAGGTTGCCGTGGCAGCCGCCCTGCACCTCCAGGGACTTGACGACGCCGTCCTCCACCTCAATGCGCATCTGCCGGGCGCAGACGCCCTTAGGCTGATAATCTATGGTCATGGAGCTCTCCCCTTTTCTTTGGTTTGCCCCATTGTAGCACCGCCTGCGGAAAAAGGCAAGAAGGGTCTGCCCCTTCCATTCTAAATCTTTTCGAAAATTTTCTCCCTTTCCCTATTCACCGGCTCCGTTTTGGATTATAATGAAAATACATAAAATGGGGAGGGTTCAATATGTATTACATCGGCATCGACCTGGGCGGCACCAACGTACACGCCGGACTGGTCAATGAGAAGGGCGAGCTGCTGGGCCAGGTCAACATCCCCACCCCCAAGGGGGCCGACGCGGTGGCCGACGCCATCACCCAGGCCGCCCGGCTCTCCGCCGACCAGGCGGGGGTGGCTTTGTCCGACGTCCGCTCCGCGGGTCTGGCCTCCGCCGGCTCCATCGACCCGGAAAACGGCATGGTGCTCCACGCCTGGAACCTGGGACTGGATCACGTCCCCCTCTCCCGCATGGTCTCCGAGCGGCTGGAGATGCCCACCCTGCTGGAAAACGACGCCAATGCCGCCGCCCTGGGTGAGTTCGTGGCCGGGGCGGGCCGGGGCTACCGCTCTCTGGCGGCGGTGACCCTGGGCACCGGTGTGGGCTGCGGCGCGGTGTTGGACAGCAAGCTCTTCACCGGCTTCAATTACGCCGGCATGGAGGCCGGCCACATGGTCATCCACCGGGGCGGCCGGGAGTGCACCTGCGGCCGCCGTGGCTGCTGGGAGGCCTACGCCTCCGCCACCGGCCTGATCCGCTCTGTCCGGGAGGCCATGGAGCACCACCCCGACAGCGCCCTGTGGCGTTTCGCCCCCACTCTGGAGGCGGTAAACGGCAAGACGGTTTTCGACGCGGCGGAGGCCGGGGATCCGGCGGCCCAGGCCGTGCTGGACGACTACCTGGGCGATCTGGCCTGCGGCATCGTCAACCTCATCAACATCCTCCAGCCTGAGGTATTGTGCATCGGCGGCGGCATCTCCCGCCAGGGCGAAAAGCTCCTGCGCCCCCTGCGGGAGGTGCTCGACCGGGAGGAGTTCACCCGGGACAGTCCCCGGCGCACCCGGCTTTGCGTGGCAAAGCTCCGCAGCGAGGCGGGAATCATCGGCGCCGCTTTGGTGCCCGTATACCGTTAAACTCTATTCACAGGGGGTAAACTCCTCCTCCAGAGGGGCCTTTTCCGGCCGCCCCTCCTGGGGCCAGAGCGCCAGCGACGCCCCATAGAGCACCGCCGCCGCGACAGCGATGGCCTGTACCTTGTTGTCCTTGAGCCAGGGGCCGTACTTTTCCCACAGGGGATAGCCCCGCCCTTCACAGAGCTTTTCCGCGGCGTACACCGCCGCTATTGCCACCACCACGCACACTGCCAACCGGGTCATCTGGTCGCCTCCTGCCTGCTTAAGCTCCATAGAGACCGCCTCCTTCCCTATCAGTATAGCGGGAAGCGGGGCCATATAGAAGGACGGATCGCAGCATGAAGCACTCTTCCACACAACCGGATACCGTCCCTGTCCGCCAGGATATCCCCGTGGCGGAGGTCGACCCTGCCCAGGGTCTGAACCGGGAGCAGGTCTCGGCGCGTCAAAAGGGCGGCTGGGCCAACCTGCCCGTCAAATCGCCCACCAAGACGGAAAAGGAGATCGTCCGGGGTCACGTCTTTACTTTTTTCAATCTCATCTTCTTTGTGCTGGCCGCCGCTCTGGTGGCGGTGGGCGCTTACAAGGACGCCACCTTCCTGCTCATCGCCATCGCCAACACTGTCATCGGCATTTTTCAGGAGCTGCGCTCCAAGCGCACCATTGACAAGCTCAAGCTGCTCTCCTCCCCCAGGGGCGTCGTCGTCCGGGAGGGAGAGGAGATGAGCGTGCCCACCGACCACATGGTGCGGGACGATATCGCCGTCTTCTCCGCCGGAGATCAGATCTCGGCGGACGCAGTGGTGCGCTCCGGAACCGTGCAGGTCAACGAGGCCCTCATCACCGGCGAGGCAGACCCCCTGGAGAAAAAACCGGGAGACGCTCTGCGCTCCGGCTCCTTTATCGTCTCCGGCTCCTGCCGGGCCCAGCTCACCCGGGTGGGCGCGGACTGCTACGCCGCCCGGCTCACTCTGGAGGCCAAAAAGGACGTGAAGACCGGACAGTCGGAGATGATGGCCTCACTCTCCCGGCTCATCCGCTTCATCGGCATCGCCCTCATCCCCATGGGGGCCATCCTCTTCTGGAAGCAGTATTTTGTGCTGGAGCTGGGCCTTCGCCAGGCGGTGACCGCCACGGTGGCCGCCCTTATCGGCATGATCCCCGAGGGGCTCTACCTCCTCACCAGCGTGGCCCTGGCGGTGAGCATGATCCGCCTGGCCCAGAAAAAGACCCTGGCCCAGGACATGAACTGCATCGAGACCCTGGCCCGGGTGGACGTACTGTGCGTGGACAAGACGGGCACCATCACCGAGCCGGGCATGACCGTTCGGGAGCTGGTGCCTCTGGATGAGGAGCGGTACTCCATCGAGGCGGTGGAGCAGGCCGTCAGCGCCCTGTACCACACCCTGGGGGCAGACAATGACACCGGCCGGGCCATGCTGGAGCGGTTTGACGCCGATCCCGGCTGGAGCCCCTCCGCCGTGATCCCCTTCACCTCCGCCAACAAGTATTCCGCCGCCGTCTTTCCCGGTCACGGCGCCATTGTGGCCGGCGCCCCGGAATTTGTCATGGGCCCCTGGTACCAGGAGCTGAAGGAAATGGTGGAGCCCTATTCCGCCAAGGGTTACCGGGTCTTGCTCATCGCCGGCTACGACGGCGTGCCGGACGGCAAAAGTCCTCTGGACGGGCGAAAGGTCAGACCCATGGCCCTGGCCCTGCTGGCCAACCCCATCCGCCCCGAGGCCCCGGAGACCTTCGCCTTTTTTGCCGCCCAGGGCGTGGCGGTGAAGGTCATCTCCGGCGACAACCCCCTCACCGTGGCCGAGGTGGCCCGAAAGGCGGGGGTGGAGAACGCCGAGCTTTGGGTGGACGCCGCCACCCTGCGCTCCGACCAGGACATCTATGCCGCTGCCGGGAAGTACACCGTCTTCGGCCGGGTGACTCCGGGCCAGAAGCGGAAGCTGGTGAAGGCCCTGCAAAAACAGGGCCACACCGTGGCCATGACCGGCGACGGCGTCAATGATGTGCTGGCCCTGAAGGACGCCGACTGCGGCATTGCCATGGCCTCGGGAGCCGAGGCGGCCTGCCACGCCGCCCAGCTGGTGCTGCTGAATTCCAACTTCGCCTGCCTGCCCCAGGTGGTGGCGGAGGGAAGGCGGGTCATCAACAACATCCAGCGCTCCGCCTCCCTGTTCCTGGTGAAGAACATCTTCTCCTTCTGCCTGTCTCTGCTCACCATTTTTGTGGACATGCCCTACCCCCTGGTGCCCATCCAGCTCTCCCTCATCTCCGCCCTCACCATCGGCTTTCCCTCCTTCGTGCTGGCCCTGGAGCCCAACAAGAGCCGGGTCAGCGGAAAATTTATGACAAATGTCCTCCGGGACGCCTTCCCCGGCGGTCTGACCAACCTCATCATTATTCTGGGCATCCAGGCTTTTGCCTTCGCCTTTGCCTTCCCCACCCAGTCTCTGTCCACTCTCTCCGCCCTGTGCGTGGCCTTTGTGGGGCTGCTGGTGCTCTACCAGGTCTGTAAGCCCTTCGACCTGAAGCGCCGGGTGCTCTGGGGCGGGGTGGCGGCGGCTCTGGCCCTGGGCGTCACCCTGCCCTGGGCCAGGGAGTTCTTCTCCCTGAGCGCCCTGACCCTTCAGGAGACGCTGGTGCTGGCGGTGTTCCTGGCCCTGAGCTGGCCGGTGATGCGCTCCATTCTCACCCTCTTCGAGCGCAGCCGGCGGCTGGTGCTGGGGCTGAAGCGCAAACGCAGTGGCCGGCGGCGCGGATAATTTCCCCTTGTAAGCGCCCTTTCTTCGTGGTAAAATATCCTTGCCAAGGCGGCGGGAACCGCCGCCGGAACCCAAACAAAAACGAGGTGTTTTTTATGCCGGAAAACTTTTACGAGCAGGAGAAACATTTGGAGCAGGGCCTGACGGGCGAGAGTCTGGGCCGTTACACCTCCAAGACCTTTCTTCTCATGTTCCTGGGCCTGCTGGTGACCTTCGGCGTGGCCGTTTTCTTCAGCACCACCCGGGCGGGCCTGATGACCTTCTACAACGCGGTGACCTATATTCCCGCCTTTCACCTGATCCTGCTCATCGCCCAGCTGGCGGTCGCCATCGGCATGACCGCCGCCATCCACAAGATCACCCCCGCCACGGCCACGGTTTTCTTCTTCCTCTACTCCGCCCTGACGGGCGTCACCTTCACCTTTTATTTCATCGTCTTCGAGCTGCCCAGCCTGATCCTGGTCTTCGCCGCCACCGCCCTTTACTTCGGTGGCATGGCTCTGTTTGGCTATTTTACCAACATTGACCTGAGCCGGATGCGCGCCATCCTGCTGGGCGGGCTTATCTTCCTCATCCTGGCCAATTTGCTCATGATGTTCATTCCCGGCCTGGAGATGGTCGACCAGGTGATCTGCACCATCGGCGTGGTCATCTTCCTGGCCTACACCGCTTACGACGTCCAGAAGATCCGGGCCTTTTACCAGGCCTATCAGGGGGACGCGGCTATGCTGAAAAAAGCTTCCGTTTTCTCCGCGCTCCAGCTCTATCTCGACTTCGTGAACCTCTTTGTCTACCTGCTTCGTATTTTCGGCAAGAGAAGGAATTGATTTGCGTCAAAAAGGGAAGGCTGTCTTCACAGAAGACAGCCTTCCCTTTTTCTTGTCATTATTTTTATGTAAACCAAAGAAAAGTCCCCCCTTTTCCGCCGATCATTCCCAGCATAAAGATCCCCCCGCCCGGTTTGGAGGGCTTTCCACTTTCCTCCAAGCCAAAGCCCCTGTTCATTTCCAGACTTCCCACCCCCTCTTTCGCTCATATTAAAAGCGGCGCCTTCAGCCGGAGGCGCCGCATCGATTTTATGGGGGTGGTCAATTGAAAGAGGAAAGAGAGCGGTCGGGGCCCACGCCTTTTCGAATGGCGGCGGTGGCCTTGGCAGTGGCGGGCGTGCTGGGGGGCGCTCCCGCCATGGCATGGGAGGCTCCGGCCATGACCGGAACGGAGCAGGTGCGCACAGTGGTGCCCGTAGGACGGGCGGTGGGGATCAAGCTTTTCTCCGACGGTGTGATGGTGGTGGGTTTTTCCCAGATCCCGGCGGCGGAGGGAAACCTGACGCCCGCCAAGTCCTGCGGTCTGAAAGAGGGTGACGTGATCACCCATATCAACGCCACAGAGGTGGACACCATCGAGGCCGTCCAGGAGCAGCTGTCTGCCATCGGCGGAGATGAGATGTCCATTCGGGCCATCCGGGACGGAAAGCAGGTGCAGGTGACGGCCAAGGCCGTCCAGTGCTCCACCGACGGGGTCTACCGTCTGGGCGCCTGGCTGCGGGACTCCATGGCCGGCATCGGCACTGTGACCTATTACGACCCCGCCACCGGGGAGTTCGGCGCCCTGGGCCACGCCGTCAACGACGTGGACACCGCCCAGCTCATGCCGCTGCAAAGCGGCGGGGTCATCTCCGCCACAGTGAGCGACGTGAAGAAGGGCCAGCGGGGAGAGCCGGGCGAGCTCCACGGCAGCTTTGACACACAGACGGATATCGGCGAGCTGTGGGCCAACACCTCCAGCGGCATCTTCGGCACCCTGGAGGACAGCGGCCTGTGCCAGCTGGAGCCGGTACCTGTGGCGGACAAGTCCCAGGTGGAGGCCGGCCCCGCCACCATCTACGCCAATATCGCCGGAGACGAGGTGCGCGCCTATGACGTGGAGATCGTCAAGCTCTACCCCCACGCCGACGACGGCCGGGATATGACCATCAGGGTCACCGACCCGGAGCTCCTGGCCGCCACCGGCGGCATCGTCCAGGGGATGAGCGGCAGCCCCATCCTTCAGAACGGCCGTCTGGTGGGCGCGGTGACCCATGTGCTGGTGGGCGACCCCACTCAGGGCTATGGCATCCTGGCGCAAAGGATGCTGGAGACTGCCGAAAGCTGTCTGAAAAACGTCTAAATTCGTTGAATATGCATGATGCGGTCGTATAAAGTCGATTTTTTCTCATCCAAAATTTACCAAAAGAGTATTGCGTTCGCTGTCTCTTTATGGTAAATTATGAGCAACCGGTAATCTCGTGATCGATCGATCTTGGAAGAAGGAAACGGATTTGGAAAAGAAAACGATCCTGGTGGCGGACGCAGGGGAAGAATTTCGCCGTCTGCTGGTGGAGACCCTAAACGCAGAGAGTGACCTGACCGTTGTGGCGGACACTGCCGACGGTGAGGCGGTGGTGGAGCTGTGCCGCCAGCGCCAGCCTAACGTGGTGGTCATGGACATGATCCTGGCCAAGCTGGACGGTGTGGAGGTACTCTCCGCCCTGGCCGAGCTGCCCGAAAAGCCCCGGGTGCTGGTGCTTTCCAGCTTTGCGGGCGGCAGCGTGGCCGAGCTGGCCGCCGCCCGGGGCGCGGACTATTTCATGATGAAGCCCTGCAAGACCGCCTCGGTGGTGGAGCGGGTACGGCAGATGGTGACACCCAGCCACAGCGCCGAGGAGACCGACCGCCGGGGTCGTGGCCTGGAGAGCACTGTCACCGCCATCATCCATGAGATCGGCGTGCCCGCCCACATCAAGGGCTATCAGTATCTCCGGGAGGCGATCATGATCGCCGTGGAGGATATGGACGTCATCAACGCGGTCACCAAAGTTCTCTACCCCGAGGTGGCAAAGCGTTTCGGCACCACCGCCAGCCGTGTGGAGCGGGCCATCCGCCACGCCATCGAAGTCGCCTGGGATCGGGGCGATCTGGAGACGCTGCAGAAATATTTCGGCTACACCGTCTCCAACGCCAAAGGCAAGCCCACTAATTCGGAATTCATCGCCATGATCGCCGACCGGCTCCAGCTCCAGCGCAAAGAGCTCTGAGCCCTCGCGCTGCAAGCCATGACCGCTTTGGCGAGGCCCTTTGGCGGTGCGCCGTCCGACGGCCGGCAATGCCTCCCATCACTCAGCATCCTTCTTTGTCCAACATGCCGCTAAGCCTGACGGAGCGTCTCCGTCAGGCTTAGCTTTTATTTTTTAAAAATATTATGTCAACTTCTCGCAGAGGGCGCCCCGCCATACCTCCCCCGCCAGGGCGGTGAAGCGGAAGCCATCCCAGTCCCCTGTCTCTCCCGGCTCCAGCAGGGGAACAGAGATCTCACGGGGAGGTCTCCTCAGGCCCTGGCCGGTGCACTTCACCCTGGCCTCCTTCAGTGTCCACAGGGTATAGAACCACTCCCAGCCGCCGCCCCGGGCCCGGTACCAGTCCAGCTCCTCCCCGTCCAGGGCATAGGCGGGAAGCCGCTCCCGCCGGGGACGGATCAGCTCCACATCCGCCCCCACCTCCCGGTCTGAAAGGGCACACAGGGCCAGAGTGCCGGAATGGCTGACGCTGAAATGGAGGTCGGGACGGCTGGGAAACCAAGGCTTACCACCCTCTTTGCGCTCCATGGCCGGCAGGCTCTCTCCCACATGTGCCGCCAAGAGAGCGGCCAAAAGGGCATACCCGTCCCCTTCCCCCACTTTCCAGACCATTCCGCCGCCTCCTCCAAATCTTTTTTAATATACTACCATATCCGCCCGCTTTTGTGGTACAATGAATTCACTTTTTTGAATTTAAATTCTTCTTAAAACTTTCCCCCCTCCCCTCTTAAAAAATCTCTCCTATACTCAGTGCCATGAGGTGATCCCATGTATAACATTCTGATCTGCGACGACGACAGAGATATTGTCTCCGCCCTGGATATCTATCTCACTGCCGAGGGCTACCACACCATCGCCGCCTATGACGGCCGGCAGGCTCTGAAGGCGGTGGAGGAAAACGACGTCCATCTCATTCTCATGGACGTGATGATGCCCAACCTGGACGGCATCCGGGCTACCGCCAAGCTGCGGGAGGCGTGCAACGTGCCCATCATCCTCCTCACCGCCAAATCGGAGGACGCGGACAAGGTGCTGGGGCTGAACATCGGGGCGGACGACTATGTGACCAAGCCCTTCAACCCCATGGAGGTCATGGCCCGGGTGAAAAGCCAGCTGCGCCGCTACACCCTCCTGGGGGGCAAGGAGGGCTCGGTGGGCGCCGGGGACGACGGACTTCTGAAAAACGGGGGCATCGCCATGGATGACGCCGCCAAGACCGTCACCGTAGACGGGGAGCCGGTGAGCCTGACCCCCCTGGAGTTCAACATCCTGCGGCTGCTCCTCCAGCATCCCGGCCAGGTCTTTTCCACCGCCCAAATTTACGAGCAGGTGTGGAACGACCCGGCCTACGGCTCGGAGAACACGGTGGCGGTACACATCCGCCACATTCGGGAGAAGATCGAGATCGACCCGGCCAACCCCCGGTACATCAAGGTGGTTTGGGGCCTGGGATATAAGATGGAGAAGGTGTGACCATGAAACAGGATTTTCGCTCCTACGCCCTGGTAAAGGCCGCCGCCCTGCTGCTCACCGTGGCCTGCGCCGTGGGGGCCACTTTCGGGTGCCTTTACTGCGGGTTATACTGGGACAGTTTTTTTGAGGGCGGCGACTACACCTACTCCTTGGCCTGGAACCAGGCCATGAACGCGCGGTACAGCCACCTGATGGAGATTTTGGACGACTATGACTCCAAGCGGCGGGGCCAGGCCCTGGGCTACCTGGAGGAGCAGTATTACCAGGAGTGGCTGGACACCTTCAGCCCCGCCAAGACCAATTTTCGTTATATCATCCGGGACAACGCCACCGGGGAGATCCTCCTCAGTTCCTCCGGTGAGGACAGCCTGGAGCATGTCCCCTACGAGAATCTTTACCGAAATGTGCGTACCATGACCCCCTCCCGGATCTACTACAACTACCGGGAATATAACGAGGAGCAGAACTTTACCATCTTCTTCAGTGACAACGGCACCGTTCTGGCCCAGGTTCCCGGCAACGAGACATATCTCTATCAGGATGGAGAGACCTTCCAGTACGCGCTGGAGTACGGCATAGACGAGCGCTACGCCGCCCCGGACGAGTTCCGGGAGCTGAAAAACACCCTGGTCAAGGGGGACATCCGGTTCCTCTACTGGACTGCCGCCCTGATCCTTACCGCTCTCGCCGGCACCGTCCTGCTGCTGTGCTGCGCGGGACGGCGGCGGGGTGCGGAGAGCTTCACCCTCAACTGGACGGACAAGATCCCCTACGGCCTCTACCTCCTGGCCGTAGGCTGGGGGGCGGTACTGTGCTTCGCCCTGGGTGGCAACCTGGTTGGCGAGGGATATCTCTTCCACTACGGCGACCCCTCCTTCTATGCCATGGTGATGCTGGGCGTGGTCTCCCTGACAGGGGGCTTCGCCCTCACCGAGGCTGGACTTATGTCAACCGCCACCCGGATCAAGACCCACACCCTGCTGCGCAACACCGTCACCTGGAGGTGCCTATGCTGGATAGGCCGGGGCTTCCGGGGCCTGGGCCGCTGGTGGGGAACTACCTTCGGGAACTGGAACCTGACCCAGCGGGTCATTGTGGGCTTCCTCCTCTATCTCATCGGCACTCTCCTCACCAGCCTCACCGTGGTGCTCATCCCCTTCTATCAGGGTGCGGTGCTCTTCGGCCTTTGCAAGTGGAGCGAGCAGTGGCGGAACATTCGCGCCGGTACCCAGGCCATTGTGGGCGGCAGTCCGGAGACCGTCATCGACACCAGCGGGATGGACCGCTATATCTGCAGGGATCTGAAGGAGCACGCCGGACAGCTCAACGACCTGGGCAGCGCCATCAACACCGCCGTGGACGAGCGGCTGCGCTCCGAGCGGATGAAGGCGGAGCTCATCACCAATGTCTCCCACGACCTGAAGACCCCCCTGACCTCCATCATCAACTATGTGGATCTGCTGAAGAAGGAGGACATTCAGGAGGAGAAGGCCCGGGAATATATCGAGGTGCTGGATCGGAAGAGCCAGCGGCTGAAAAAGCTCACAGAGGATCTGGTGGAGGCCAGCAAGGCCTCCACGGGAGCCCTGACGGTAAACAAGGAGCGGCTGGGGGTGGTCCAGCTGGTGACTCAGGCCCTGGGGGAGTACAGCGAGAAATTCACCGCCGCCCAGTTGACAGTGATCCCCACCCTCACCGAGGAGGAGGTCTACGTCTGGGCCGACGGCCGTCATTTCTGGCGGATCCTGGACAATCTCATGGGTAACTGCGTCAAGTACGCCATGCCGGGGACCCGGGTCTATCTCGATTTGAAGCAGTGGGACGGCAACATGATCCTCTCCCTGAAAAATGTCTCCGCCAGCCAGCTCAACGTCCCTGCCGAGCAGCTCATGGAGCGGTTCGTCCGGGGGGACGAGAGCCGCACCACCGAGGGCAGCGGCCTGGGGCTCTCCATCGCCCGGAGCCTCACCGAGCTTCAGGGGGGCCTGTTCCGGCTGGAGGTGGACGGCGACCTGTTCAAAGCGGTGGTCAGCTTCCCCGTGATAAAATGAAGGGACATTTAGTTAACATAATTCTATTCTCTGTCCGTGGATCCTTTGGATAATTTCTTCTGAACCCCTAAAAAGCAAAGGAGCCTTCCCTGTGTGGGAAGGCTCCTTTTAGTTTCCATAATTCTGTTAATCCAACAGCTGGATGCAGGCCCCCAGCACGCCGCTGCCAATATACACGCTCAGGGTGGCGTCGATGTGGGAGTCCCAGATGTGGCGGCAGCCGGGGATGGCGGCCATCAGATCCTTCTTCAGCTGCTTCATCTCCTCCTCGGCCCCGCCGTTGGCCACCAGAAGATTGAAGTCCCGATGATCGCCCACATGCTCCTTGACCAACTCGATGAGCTTTCCCTGCACCTGCTTGCGGCCCCGCACCTTGGCCACGTTCACCAGCTGGCCGTCGGGGGCGAAGGTAATGATGGGCTTGATGCTGAGTAAGGTGCCCGCCAGGGCGGTGATCTTGCCGATGCGCCCCCCCTTCTGCAGGTATTCCAGGGTATCCACCGAGAAGAAGGGGAAGTTGTTTTTCAGCAGATGGGGCGCGCGCTGCTCCACCAGCTCCTCCCAGCTCATCCCCTCCTGGATGTCCTCCCAGAGCTGTAGGACGATCCCCCCCAACGGAATGGCTCCGCTGCAGGTGTCAAAAACCACCGTGGTCAAGTCCTTGTGCTCCTCGCACTGAAGGCGGATCATGTTGTGGGTGCCGGACAGGCCGGAGGACAGGGGCAGGGCGATGACCCGCTCGTAGCCGTCGGCCTTGATGCGGTCCAGAGTCTCCGCCACCCGGATCATATCGGGCAGGGAGGTCTTGGGCAGCTCTCCCCGCTCCAGGCGCCGATAGATATCCTTGGCAAAAATATCCTCCCCATCGTTGAAGCTGCCGTCGGCACAGCCGATGCGCAGAGGCACCACATAGACGGGCACACCCTTGCGGTGCCGGGGCTCCATCTCGGCGCAGGAATCCACCAAAAAAGCGATTTTTTCAGGATTTATGCTCAAGAAAATTCCTCCATCGGTTGACAGGCGCGCCCCGTCTCCCGTATAATACACAACGTAAAGTAACATTGTTATGTGAGTATTATACGTACCTTTTCCCCATCTGTCAAGGAGGGACTTTCCATGGATTATCAAGCCCGCCGTCAGGCCCAGGCCCAGCATACCCGCAGAGCCATTCTGGACGCCGCCGTGGCCCTCTCCCGGCAGGTCGGCTTCGCCAGAGTCACCGTTCGGGACATCTGCCAGGCCGCCGGCGTCACCACTGGGGCCTTCTACCATCATTTTGAGTCCAAGGAGGCGCTTTTGAACCAGGGCTTCAACTCTCTGGACGCCTATTTGGAGGAGGCTCTGGCCAGCATGGAGGGCCGCCCTCCCCTGGAGCGGCTGGAGACCCTGCTGCGGCTCTACGCCGAGTATATGGAGGAGCTGGGCTGGGAGACTCTGGCCCTCTACTACGGCCGCCGCCTGGCCGACTCCGCCGCCGCCTCCATGTCCCCCCAGCGGTATACCCTTCGGGCCATGGGGGAGTGCTTGGAGGCCCTGGCCAGGGAGGGCGTCCTCTCCCCCAGCCACAGCCCGGAGTGGACGGCGGACTTTTTCTTCCGCCATTTCCGGGGCGTGGTGATCGACTGGATCCTCCACCGGGGAGACTACTCCCTCTGGGGCCGGCTCCAGCAGGACTACCAGCTGTTCGAGGGAGCCTTTGGCAGCTGAGAGCCTCACTTTTCTCATACTCTTTACCCCCGCCGAATATGCTGTTCGGCGGGGGTGATCTATTTTGAGCCATATTTTGCGAAAACAGGCCCTTCGGGACGGTCTTTGGGGCGCCGGGCTGCTATGCTGCGCCATCGCCCTGATCTGCTGGCCCAAGGAGATCAGCGCCGCCGTCCAGGATGGGCTGGGACTTTGCTACAATGTCATCATCCCCTCCCTTTTCCCCTTCTTTATCCTCACCTCTCTGGTGATCTCCCTGGGATTGGCAAGCTACCTGGGCCGGCTTTTGGAGCCTGTCATGCGGCCCCTTTTCCATGTGGGAGGCGCATGCGCCGCCGCCTTGGCCCTGGGCTTTGTGGGGGGGTATCCGGTGGGCGCCCGGGCGGCCCTTACCCTCTACGAAAGCGGAACGTGTACCAAGACTGAGTGTGAGCGGCTGCTCTCCTTCTGCAACAACTCCGGCCCCGCCTTCATCTTAGGCGTGGTGGGGGCCGGGATCTTCGCCGACAGCCGGGTGGGGGTGCTTTTGTGCCTCGTCCACGCCGCCGCCTCGGTGTGCGTGGGGTTCCTCTTCCGCTTCTACCATTGGCAGGACAAGGACAGCCGGAGCCAGCGGCCCTCGCCCCCCATTGCCGCCCGCCGCTTCTCCGTGGCCTTTACCGACGCGGTGAAGGGCTCGGTGACCTCCACCCTCAACATCTGCGCCTTTGTGGTCTGCTTCACCGTTATCATCCGCCTGTGCTTCCTCTCCGGGCTTCTGCCCGCCCTGGCAGAGCTTCTGGGCCGGCTCTTCGCTCCCCTGGGCTTTCACCAGGAGTGGGCCGGAAGGCTCCTCACCGGGGCGCTGGAGCTCTCCTCCGGGGTGGCCTCCCTCACCGGCAGCGGCTCCCTGGAGGGGAAGGCGGCCATGGCCGCCTTCCTGCTGGGCTGGGCGGGCGTCTCCGTCCACTGCCAGGTGCTCTCCTTCCTGGGGGAGAGCGGCCTCAACGTGCGCACCTACCTGGGAGGCAAGCTCCTTCACGGCCTCTTCTCCGCCGCCCTCACCACTCTGCTTTTCCGCCTTTTCCCCCTTGAGGAGAGCGTGTCGGCCTATCTGGCGGAGCAGGTGGACTGCATTGCGGGCACCGACTTCCACACCGCCCTGGCCATCTCCACCGCCGCGGCCTGGCTGGTGTTTTTGGGCTTTTTCCTCCTGGCGGCCCTGGGGATCCAAAAGGGGAGAAAAACCTGTGGCAATCGGCGAAAAAGTATGTTATGATAGGGACAGTAATCGACCGGGAGGAGAGGCCCATGCTGTTCCACAAAAAGATCGAGCCCCGCTGCGCGTACTGCGCCAGGGGCGCCACTCTGGAGGAAGGCCGCATCCTCTGCTCCAAGAAGGGCGTGGTCTCCCCGGGGGATCGCTGCGGCGCCTTCCGCTACGACCCCTTCCGCCGGGTGCCGCCCAAGCCCGCCAGTCTGGATACCAGCAAGCTCAAGGACGAGGACTTCCGGCTGGACTGACGGCTCCCACCGTAAGAAACGATATAAAAAGCCCCGGCAGGGAAGGCCCTGCCGGGGCTTTTTCGCGTTTTTTACTTCTTCGCCCTGGCGGCGGTCTTCTTGGGCTCGGGCTTCTCCTCCTCCGGGCCGGCCAGCGCCTGGGCGATGGTGCGCTCTCCCGCCTCCTTGGCGTGCTTCTGCACGTCGGCCTGGTTCCTGGGAGACCGTACCAGGATACCGGGGCCCTGGACGCAGCCGCCCTCACAGGCCATGCCCTCGATGAAGTTCACATCCCCGATACCCTTGGCCATCTTCAGCAGCTCGATCTTGCACTGGGCAAGTCCGCTGCAGGACACGGCGTTGAGCTTGAACTGCTTTTCGGTGACCCCGTGCTCCTTCATGGCCTGCTCCACCGCCGCGGCCACGCCGCCGGAGTGGGCGAAGGAGCGGCCAAAGCCGCTGGCCTCGTCCAGGGCCGTCTCCTCCAAAATGGTGGGGTCGATGCCCTTGGACTGGAACAGGGGATAGAGCTCCTCAAAGGTGATGGCGCAGTCGATGGTGCCCATGGTCTTGCCCATCTGGAACTCCCGCTTCTTGGCCACGCAGGGGCCGATGAAGACCACTCTGGCCCGGGGATCCCGCTCCTTGATGCGCTTGCCGATCATCACCATGGGAGACGGGGTATGGGAGATCATGGGGGCCAGGTCGGGGAAGTTCTTCTCCACGTAGTCCACAAAGGCGGGGCAGCAGGAGGAGAGCAGCTTGCCCTTCTCCAGCAGCTCCACGCTCTCCGCCTCGGCGGTCATATCGGCGCCCAGGGCCACCTCGGCCACGTCGTGGAAGCCCACCATTTTGAGCCCTGTCACCAGCTGGCCCAGGGTGGCGGGAGCGAACTGGCCCGCGATGGAGGGGGCCAGCACAGCGTAGACCCGGAAGTCCCACCGGGCCGCGCCCCGGAGCATCTGCACCACGTCCACGATATAGGATTTATCCATAATGGCGCCAAAGGGACACTGATAGGTACACGCGCCGCAGGCCACACACTTGTTCACGTCGATGGCCGCCTTCTTGTCCTCCCCCATGGTGATGGCACCGGCCACACAGCCCCGCTCACAGGGGCGCTGGCGCTTTTCGATGGCGCCGTAAGGACAGGCGGCAACGCACTTGCCGCAGGTGATGCACTTGGTATGGTCGATGACCGCCTTGCGGTGATGGCCGTGGGTCTCCAGGCTGATGGCGTCCTTGGGACAGGCGTGGAGACACCGGGTGGCAATACACCCCCGGCAGGCAGGGCCTACCTCGATCTGGGTCACGGGGCACTCGTCGCAGGCCACCTCCATGACCTCCACCATGGCGGGGTTGGCGGTGTCCCCGCCCATGGCCAGCTTCAGGCGGTTGGACACCACCGCCCGCTCCTTATAGATACAGCAGCGCATCCGGGCCTCGGGGCCGGGGATGATCCGCTCGGGCACGTCCAGAATACCGGTGGCCAGGCGATCCTCCCAGGCCAGCTCGGCCACCGAGGTAAGCACCTGATCCTTCAATTCCTGTACCGAAGTCTCAAACTCCCGCATATCCTTCTCTCCTTCTTCCAAGAAGCTCGTTTCCTTTTTCACAAACTACCTCATTCTACTATGTGCCGCCGCCTGTGTCAACGACAATAATTTCTCGTTTTTTTATTTTCTTCCACGCCTGCTTTTGTGAAAGTCATACAAGAGCCCATCCCTTCACCCCCGCCCCCTCCTTCGCATAGCTTGAAGTGAGCCAATCTTTAGAACGGAGGGTCTTTTATGGAACCGAAGGTCACTTTTTTCCTGGGGGCTAACACACCCTCGGGGTTTTATTCCCTATATGATCAGATGCTGGAGCCGGAAAAAGCCCGGCGGGTCTTCCTCCTGAAGGGCGGAGCCGGCTGCGGCAAATCCTCCCTCATGCGCCGGGTGGCCGCCAAGCTGGAGGAGGCGGGGCGTCGGACGGAGTACATAGTCTGTTCCGGGGATCCCGACTCCCTGGACGCGGTCATCTTCCCCGACCTGGGCGCCGCCATCGTGGACGCCACCGCCCCCCACGTCATCGAGCCCCATCTGCCCGGCGTGGTTGAAAGTTATGTAAACCTTGGCCGGTTCTACGACCACGCCGCCCTGGCCCCTCTGCGCCCCGAGATCGAAGGGGCCACCGACGGCTATAAGGAGCACTACAAGCGGGCCTACCGCTGTCTCACCGCGGCGGCCCAGCTCTTTGAGGACAACCGCGCCCTTCTCACCACTCCCGCCCTGGAGGCCAAGGCCCTAAAGCGGGCCAGGGGCATCCTGTCCCGGGAGGTGAAGAAGACCGGCCGCGCCCCGGGCAAGGCGGTACAGCGGTTCCTGGGGGCCATCTCCTGCCAGGGGGTCTCCTGCCGGTTTGACACGGCGGATATCCTGTGCCGCAAGGTCTACGAGCTCAAGGACAGCTATGGCCTGGCCGCCGGGATGCTCACCGCGCTGGCCGCCGGCGCCATGTCCGCGGGCTATGATGTGATCCTCTGCCCCTCTCCCCTCTTCCCTGACCGGGCCGAGCATCTGCTCATTCCGGAGCTGAGCCTGGCCTTCCTCACCAGCGCCCCGGGGCTGGAGTATCCCGGCCGGCCCTACCGCCGGGTTCGGCTGGACGCCATGGCCGACGCCGAGCTGCTCAAAAAGTACAAGGCCCGGCTGAAGTTCTCCCGGAAGGTGTACGCCGCCCTCCTTGGCGAGGCCACCGACGCCCTGGCCCAGGCCAAGGCCGTCCACGATCAGCTGGAGTCCTTCTACAATCCCCATGTGGACTTTGAGGGGGTATACCAGCAGGCGGAGGAGATCACCCAAGAGCTGCTGACGCTGGATTGACCGGCCGCTCCCCATTTGGGGCTTTACAATGGCTCCGGTCTGTGATAGCTTAAAAGCAGAGATCGGGGACCTTGTCCTCCCCACTACATAAGAAGGAGCACACCGCTATGAAACTGTCTGTCATTTACCACTCTGTCTCCGGCAACACCGCCCGGATGGCCCAGGTCATCGCTGAAGGGATGAAGTCCGTTCCCGGCATAGAGGCCCGCGCTTTCTCCATCGACGCCGTGGACGCGGACTTCGCCGGGGAGAGCCGGTGCATCGTGGTGGGCTGCCCCACCTATGTGGCCGACACCAGCGCCGGGCTGCACCTGTGGATGGAAAAGGAGATGGGACGGCTGGGCCTGCCCGGAAAGCTGGGCGGAGCCTTCGCTACCGCCCAGTATATTCACGGCGGCGGAGAGCTGGTGATCCAGGCCATTTTGAACCATATGCTGACCATGGGGATGCTGACCTACTCCGGCGGCGGGAGCAGGGGCAAGCCGGTGATCCACCTGGGCCCTGTAGCCATTGCCGGGGCCGGAGATACAGAGGCTCTCATGGCCTTCGACGACCTCTTTCGCCTCTACGGGCAGCGTATGGCGGAAAAAGCGGCGGAGCTCTTTGACTGAGAAAGCAGAAAAGCCCCCCACCCCTCGGGGTGGAGCGGCGCAAAGAAGTGAAGGGCAAGGCAGACCGCAATGGTTTGCCTTGCCCTTTTTATGCTGTATGCCCCGCCGGGGCAAATGCCGTGGGAATAGAATATCCGCCATCAGACCGGTCTATTCTTTTCCCCCCCAGAGGCACAATTGATCCAAAACGGTCATCAGGGACCTCCCCCGATCACTGAGGCTGTATTCCACCTTTGGCGGGGTCTGCGGATACTCCGTTCTTACGATCAGCCGGTTCGATTCCAGCTCTTTTAAGTTTGTGCTGAGGGTCTTGTCGGATATGAGGGATATCGTGTAGCTGAACCCGGTATCCTCAAAATTTGCATTCTCAATAAATTTTTTATCATAGTTAACTATCCTTTCAGATAGTACCTGTCTAAAATGACAGTGCTTGAATTATTTACACAAGCCGATATAATGATACACAGGATCGTCGATCCTGTCAATTCAATCGTCAAAGTGAGGTAATTACGATGAGGACAAAACTGGATATCACGGAAGGTATTTTCCCGATGCCCGTTCTGATGGTTGCCACTTACATAGAGTAACCGAACGTGTTGGAGAGGCATTCAAAGATGGCTTGGCTCTGAAGAAATAAACGTGACACGCCCGCTGAAAAGCAAACGCTTCTCAGCGGGCGTTAACTTTCTTACGGGAGCTGCTTTACGGATGGGGGCCTCTCTTTTCTCAAGCCATCAAGCTCCCCAGCCATTGGGACAGCGGGAGGTAGAGGATGGGCAGGAAGATGGCCGGGAGCATATTGCCCACCCGAAATTTGCTCTCGGAAAGGCCCATCATATTGATGGCGATACCCACAATGATGGCGCCGCCGACGGCGCTCATCTCGGTGACCACCGCCTCCCCCAGGTAGGGGCCCACCGCGCCGGCCAAAAGCACCAGCGCCCCCTCGTAGACGAAGATGGGGATGGTGGAAAACGTCACACCCACACCCATGGCCGCAGCGAAAGTGATGGAGCTGATCCCGTCCAGCACCGACTTGGAGATCAGCACACCGTAGCTGTGGTTCAGTCCCGCCTCGATGGAACCGTTGATGGCCATCGCCCCTACGCAGTAGAGGATGGTGGCGGTGACAAAGCCCTCTACGAAGCCGCTGCTGCCGTCCTTTATCAGCCTTTTCTTCAGGGCCTCTCCCGCCCCGTCCAGCCGCTTTTCAATGTCGATCCACTCCCCCAGCAGGGTGCCCAGGGCCATGCAGACGATCACGCACAGGGTGTTTTGGGTGCCCAGCAGGGAGCTTGCGCCGATGCCGAACGTGCACAGAGCCAGACACTTCACCACCGCGTCTCCCAGCCGCTGAGAAAAGCGGTTTTTCAGCAGCAGGCCCAGAATAGAGCCCGCCAGCACCAGCACCACATTGATAAAAACGGCGATCAAACAAACCATCTCCCAATTTTCTAAACCGGTATTATTTTACACGCTTTCCCCCGCTTTGTCAAAACCTGTCCGCGGCATGTGGGACTTGCCTGCGGAATAGGCTTGTAGCACAGGAAGGGGGCTCATCCGTGAAAGCCATGTCCGCATTGTCCAGCACCGTCCTGCTCACCGCCGTCAGCTTTTTCAGCCAGGCCGTGGGCTTTGTCTATCGGGTACTCCTGTCCCGGCTGGTGGGCTCCGAGGTGATGGGCCTCTACCAGCTGGTGATGCCGGCCTTTTCCGTGCTGCTCTCCCTCACCGCCGTGGGCTTCACCGCCGCCTGCTCCAACCTGTCCGCCCGGTACCTGGCCACCGGCGACCGCCGGGGGGCGGGACAGGTGGTGCGCCAATGTGTTCTGGGGTTTCTGACGGCCTTTCTGGTGGTCGCCGCTCTGGCCGCCCCCCTGTCCGACGCCATCTCGGTCTACCTGCTGGGGGACGCCCGGGCCCGGCTGGGCCTTTTGCTGCTTCTGCCCTGCGTGCTTTTAACAGGATTGGAGAACATCCACAAGCACTTTTTCTACGGCGCGGGGGCCGTCCGGGGGCCGGCCTTTACGGAGATCTGCGAGCAGCTCATTCGCTCCGGGGCGGTGCTGGGCCTTCTGTGGCGGTTTCTGCCCCAGAACCCGGAGCGCACCGTGGGACTCATCGTCTGCGGCATGATCCTGTGTGAGATCTTTTCCGCCCTCACCCTCACCCTTCTCTACCGCAAGGCCCTGGGCCGCGCCCCGGCGGGAAAGGGCGCGAAGCGCGCCATTCTCCGCCGACGGGTCTGGGGCATCGCCCTGCCCATCGGCTGCACCGCCCTGCTGGGCAATCTGATGGGCGCCTGGACGGCGGTGCTCATCCCCCAGCGGCTGGTGCACTCCGGGCAGAATGTCTCCGCCGCCATGAGCGCCTTCGGGGTGCTGTGCGGTATGACTCTGCCCCTGCTGAACCTCCCCACCGCCTTCATCTCCGCCATGGCTCTGGTGCTCCTGCCCAAGCTGGCCCAGGCCGCCGCCATAGGCGATCAAGTCCTGCTCCGCCGCCGGATCTCCAAGGCCCTCACCGTCACCGCCTTCCTCATTCTCCCCGCCTGCGCCCTCTTGGCAGTGCTCTCCCCGCCCCTGGCCCGCCTTCTCTTCCGGGAATCCACCGCCGGGGCCTTCGCCGCTCCCCTGGCGCTGGCCGTGGTACTGAGCTCCTTCGAGACCGTCCTGGCGGTATGTCTCAACGGCCTGGGCAAACAAACCGTCACCGCCCGCAACGGCCTGATCTGCGGAGCCGTCCAGCTCTTCCTCACCTGGCAGCGCATGGGAGTACCGGAGGTGGGCCTGCGGGGCTATGTGGAGGCCCTCCTTCTCAGCACGATACTGGGCCTGTGGCTCAACTGGCGCGCGCTCTCCAGGGCCGTCTCCCTTCGCCCCCAGCTGTTTCGGTGGCTGGTGGCTCCGGGGCTGTCCGCCCTGCTCTCGTCGCTGTGCGTGCGCCTTCTCTACCCCATTTTGGAGGGAGTCGGCATGGGCCCGGGAACTGGCTGCCTGGTCTGCCTGGTCTTCGGGGGCGTCCTCTACTACTGCGCCATGACCGCTCAAGGGGCCTTCTCCTCCCTGTGAGGTCTCCCATTCGGCCCGCAGCATAAAAAGGGGCGGTCATCTGTGCCAGATGACCGCCCCTATGCTTTTTCTGCGGCGCCGCGCGCCTCAGCAATGCTGAATATTCTTGGGAAACTCCACCTTGGGGAACCAGGGATATACCTCCGGCATATCGGTAACGGGGCTCATGGTGAACTGGGGCGAGCGCTTCTCCATGAAGGCCAGCGCCCCCTCCTGGGCGTCAGCGGCGTTTGCCACATAGTAGAAGCAGGACGACTCCAGCTTGTGGGCCGTCATGGGGTGGCGCTCCCCAGCACACTGGTAGAGCATCTGCCTGCACAGGGCGATGGACACCGGCGCGGTATTGTCCCGGATCTCACAGGCCACCTCCCAGGCCCGCGCGTACACCTGCTCCTGGGGGACTACCTCGCTTGCCAGGCCGATGCACAGCGCCTCCTGCGCGGTGATGATCCTGCCCGTCATGACCAGCTCCACAGCCTTGCTCAGTCCCACGATCTTCGGCAAAAACCAGCTGGAGCAGGCCTCGTTCATAAACCCGCGCCGGGCGAACACAAAGCCGATCTTGGCCTGGTCGGAGAAGATCCGGATATCCATGGGCAGGGTCATGGTGATGCCGATGCCCACGGCGGAGCCGTTGATGGCGCCAATCACGGGCTTGCGCATCTCAAAGATGCGCAGCGCGTTGGTGCCGCCGGTGTCCCGGGCGTTGCAGGGCCCCTCCTTGGAAAAGTCGAAGGGATCCTTGATAGTGAGGTCGAAGCCGGCGCAGTAGGTGGGCTTTTTACAGCCCTCGGCCCCGGTGAAGATGACGACCCGGACTTCGTCGTCAAGATCCGCCAGATCCAGCGCTCTGTTGATCTCCCCGCACATCTGGTTGTTGTAGGAATTCATATTGTCGGGCCGGTTCAGAGTGATGGTGGCGATGCGCTCCCTCACCTCATACTTGATAAGCTCAAAATCCATACGAGACCTAACTCCCCTTTCCGCTTATTTTCCCAGCAGACTTCTGGCCACGACGATCCGCTGGATCTGGTTGGTGCCCTCCACGATCTGGAATATCTTCGCGTCCCGGAACAGCTTCTCCACCGGGTACTCCTTCATGTATCCATAGCCGCCAAAAAGCTGCACCGCGTCGGTGCAGACCTTCATGGCCGTGTCGGTGGCCACGCACTTGGCGATGGAGCCGTTCACCGTGACGCTCTGGCCCTGGTCGATCAGCTCCGCCACATGGTAGGTCAGGCACCTGGCCGCCTCCACCTGCATCTCCATGTCCGCCAGCATCCACTGAATGCCCTGGTTGGCGGCAATGGGCTTTCCGAACTGCTGCCGCTGCTGGACGTACTTCACCGCCTCAGCCAGCGCCCGCTGGGCAAGACCCACCGCCTCGGCGCCGATATAGGGCCGACCATGATCCAGGGCGTACATGGCCATCTTGAAGCCGTTGCCCTCGCCGCCGACGATGGCCTCCGCCGGGACTTCCACATTGTCAAAGACCAGCTCCACGGTGTTGGAGGTACGGAAGCCGCACTTATTCTCCTCCTTGCCCACGGAGAGGCCCTTCGTCCCTCTCTCCACCAGGAAGGCCGTCAGGCCCTTGCTGCCCTTGGAGCGGTCTGTGGAGGCGATGACCAAAAACAGTTTGGCATAGCCGCCGTTGGTGATAAACACCTTATTGCCGTTCAGGACATAGCCGTCTCCCTTTTTTACCGCTGTGGTTCTGGCGGCCCCGGAGTCGGAGCCCGCGCCGGGCTCCGTCAGGCAGAAAGAGGCCAGCCCCCCCTCCTCAAAAATTTTCTGGCGCACGACGGCCCGCTGGGCGTCGGTGCCGTATTTCATCACCGGCGCGATGGCCGTTCCGGTGACGGAGTAGGCGCAGGCCACGCCCATATCGTGCTTCGCCAGCTCCTCGAAGGCCACGCAGGCGGCCTTGGTGGACAGGCCCGCGCCGCCCCATTCCTCCGGGAAATTCAGGCTTTGAAGGCCCATCTCCAGTCCGGTGTCCACCACCGCCGCCGGAAACTCGCCCTTCTCGTCAAATTCAGCGATGACCGGATCTATCGACTGCTCGCCAAACTGCTTTGCCAGTGCGATCATGTCCTGCTCTTCCTCTGTGTACAGATGAAATGCCATATCAGAGATCCCTCCTATTCTCAGTCTTCAATGAGACTGGCGTCTTTTTTGAGGATGTAGCCGCCGGAGATCAATCTCTGGACGTCCGCGTTTCCTTCGATATTGGGGAAAATAACAGAATCCCTGAGATAGCGCTCGATGTTGTACTCCTCCATGCCACCATACGCGCCGAAGGAGTTGACGCACATTTGGATGGTCTGGTTGGACAGATCCGCAATATAACCCTTCGCCAGGGCGGTGGCCGCCTGCACCCGCCGCATGTCCCCCGTCAACCGCTCGGCGTCCTCCGCCGCGCGGTAGAGCATCAGCTTCATGGACAGGGTGTTGGCCGCGATGGCGGAGGTTCTGAGCTGTACTGTGGGGAACTTTGAGATGGACGTTCCCCGGTGCATCTTCTCCATGATATACTTTCTCGTCAGGTCATAGGCGCCCTCGGCAGCGCCGGCGAAGACGGCGGCGAAGGCCAGCTTTCCAATGGCGGTGGTGCCAAGGAGTAGGCCGAAACCCTCCTTCTCGCCGCCCAAAATGTCCGCCTCCTCCACCTCCACGTCGTCAAGGAACACATCGTAGACATGGGAGCCGTGGAAGCCGATCTTCTCCCACGGGGTGGAGATGGAGTAGCCCTTGCAGAACTTTTTCACCAGATACGCGGTGCAGGTATCCTCCCCCGCGTCTCTGGCCACCACAACGATGGTCCCCTCGTGGGCCGCGTTGGAGATAAACCGCTTTACGCCATTGATGTAGATCTTGCCATCCCTCCGCTTGGCCGTTGTGGTCAGCTGCTTGGGGTCGGAGCCGGTTCCCGACTCGGTAAAGGCCAGCGAGCCGATATCCTTTCCCGCGCACATGTCCGGAAGATACTTTTTCTTTTGCTCCGGCGTGCCGAACAGGGCAATTGCGTCCATGGGGAGATAGCACACGGTCAGCAGCTTTGCCGCGGAGGGGGACACCTTCGCCAGCTCCTCGATGCAGATGGCCTCTGCCAGCAGTCCCGCCTCCAGGCCCCCGTACTCTTCCCCATAAGGGACTCCCATCAGGCCCAGCTCCGCCATCGCATCGATCAGATCCTGGGGGAATTTTTCCGCGTGCTCGATCTCGTTCACTCTCGGGGCCAGCATGCTCTGGGCAAATTCTCTGGCCGTGCTTCTGACCGCTTCCTGCAGTTCTGTCAGCTCAAACATCTTTCCATTCCTTTCCTGCAAATTATTTTCCGCTCCATAGAGGGACGGCCCTTGTCCGCCGGCCCTTCCATCCTTTTTTGCGGCGGGGTCAGACCAGCCCGCCCGCCAGCAGCGCGGCGCCCAGCGCGCCGATGAGCTGGGGTCGCTGCGGCAGATACACCGGCTGTCCGAAGTGCCGCTCCATGGCCCTGACAAGGCCCAGGTTGCGCCCGCCGCCACCGGTGAGCGCCACCTGGGGCCTGACCCCCACCCTCTTTGCCAGGCCGTAGATCTTTCTGGCCACTGAGTCGTGGATCCCCGCCACCATATCCTCGATGGCGTGGCCCTGGGAGAGCTTGGAGATAACCTCCGACTCGGCAAACACGGTGCAGGTGTTGCTGATCTGACAGGCCTCCTTCGCCCTGGCGTCGTACTCCTCTAGCTCCGACAGGTCGATGTTCATGATTCTGCACATCACCTCAAGGAACCTTCCGGTGCCCGCCGCGCACTTGTCGTTCATGGCGAACTCCTCGATCCTGCCGCCGTCGTCCACACGGATGACCTTCAGATCCTGGCCGCCCACGTCCACGATCGTTCTGACCTGAGGGAGGCAGCTGTGCAGTCCCTTTGCGTGGCAGGTGATCTCGCTGACCTGCTCGTCCGCCCCCTCGCAGAGGAATCTGCCGTAGCCCGTGGCCACCATGCGACGGCGCTCCTCCCTTCCGCAGCCCAGCTTTTCATACAGCCGCTCCACCGCCTTTACGTCCGCCCGCGTTCCGGCGCCGGAGGGCACGAGGACTTCGGACAATACCCGCCCCTGCCCGTCCACCGCGACGCACTTGGTCGTCGTAGAACCGATGTCGATCCCCACATAGTGCTCCATCTTCCTCTTCCTCCTATGACCGTGTTACCGCCTCCCCCGGATCTTTTCTCCGAAGGCCTGCAGCCGGGTATGTATCCCGCCGAAGGACTGCATGACCTGCTCGATCTCCAGGTTCAAAACGGGGAGCCCGGCCGCCTCGGCCGCCGCCTTGACCCACGGATAGTCGTATTCGTCCGTGTCGCAGAACTTCATGGTAGAAAACAGCACCGCCTCCGCGCCGGCGGCCCTGCACGCCTCCACCACCACGTCGCAGCGCTCCTTTTTGGGGTCGTAGAGGAAGGCCTCCCCCCGAATCTGCTGGATCTGCCGGGCCAGCCGCTCGATCTGGGAAGTCCCCTCGGGGATCCTGTAGCGCAGCTGCCGGGTCTCCTGGGCCAGTTCGTCGCCCACAAGGGCGAAGCCCTGCTCGTCCAGGATGTCCAGGATCTCCGCCGGCTCCAGCATAACGCCGCAGGCATAGAGGCGCACGCCCCGGAATTCAGGCGCAGGCGCCGCCTCCAGCTCCCGGTTCAGCGCCTCCACCAGCTCCAGGTGCCGTTGCCTGTCCATGTAGAGTCTGGACTTAATCACATCGTGCCGCTGCCGGTTAGTGAGGATGCCCGGCTTTTCCGCCAGGAGCTCTGTAAAGCGCGCCGTCGCCTCCCGATCCCGCTCGCACAGCGCGATAGCCTGCTCCAACGCCTTTTCGGTGATGACCATCCCGGTGAGCTCCTCGATCTGCTCCTTCGCCCGGGTAAATTCCCGCACCATGTACTCCACGGCGCACTCCAGACGATAGTTCTGGGGATGCTTGATGAAGATGGGCTTCAGCTCAGGGGCGGAGAGCTGGACCGTCTGGGTCAGGCACTTCAGGGTATCGCACAGGCTGGTGAGCATGATCCCGTCCAATTCACGGTACATCCCCCTGGCGGACAGCTCCGTGATGGACTGCACAACGGAGCAGGCGAAGGGCGGGTAATACTCCGCCGCCTCGTACAGCTCCAGCTTTTCCGCCCCCCAGACGCCCACCGGGAAGGCCCCCGCCGCGATCACCAACTCATCCGGGACAAAAACCGGCCCGCAGCCGATCACCTTGACCCCCGCGGCCTTTTTGGCGCGGACGGTCTCCCTGATATGGGCAAGGGCATACTGCATCTCCTGTATGATCTCTGTCCGTTTCATCTTTACCTCTCACCCGCCTTTGGCTGGCCTTCCATGGTCTCCCGCAGTGCCTGGACTCTCGTCTCAAACTGGGCGGGACTGAAGCCGTTGGGATCCGTCTGGTCACCGTCAAATGTCACGTAGGGCTTGTGATTTCTCTCATATACCGCCTTCCGCACCGCCGGCTGCATGAAGGACAGGATCTTGCAGCTGCGGTTGACGTGGTACAGCGCGCCGTCACAGTGGGCGCACTCCATGATCCCGCACCTGACGTCCACCTGCCGCTGAAGGCTGCCGATGGGCGGCCTGTTGGCGTACGCCCGGGCAAGGGATCGGATGTCGTCCTGGGCATAATCCACGCACCACTCCGAGGGGTAGAAGGAGCCGGTCAAGACCATGTCGTTGGCCTGCAGGGTCTTGTAGGTCGTTCCCAGATAGGGCCATACGGCGATCCCCTCCCACATGATGCGGTGCTTCTGCTCGCCTTTAAATTGGCTTTCTCCTTTTTGGAGCAGCTCCTCCATCTCTTCAGAGATCAGGTCGTAGTAGTCCGCCGTGGTCTCTTTCCCCCGGCAGCAGACGGCGAGAACCATGTAATTGAACATGTTGAACCCGTTCATGGGGCTCGGCATCCGCTGCACATAGTCCGTCGCCCGCTTCCAGGACGCGGCCACCCTCCGGGAGGTCTTCATCACCCGGGAGAACTTCTCATAGTCAAAGGGCTTGCCGCAAAACTCCTCCAGCCGGCGGATCATATCCTGGAACTGCCCCACGATGTAGTCCACATCGCTCTCCGTCGCGTCATACTCCGGCTGGAAGGGCGTGTCGATGAGGATATAGGGGACATTCAGCCGTTTGGCGGTATTTTCAAACCACTTCACGCACAGGCCGCAGATGTTGGTGCAGTTCAGGATGATGTCCGGCCTGGGAATGTTGGAGACGTCACTGTCGAAATCCTCCTGATAACCCAGACCCAGCCTTGTATAGGAGCACAGGTCGCTGGAATACCCCAGCTCCTCACAGCGATCCAAATAGGGCGTCACGCCCTTTTTCGCCCCCAGAACTGCCGCCAGATTCTCCGGATATGCCGCCTGGATGTCCATGGCCTCCAGAAACTCTTGGGGAAACAGGCCGTTGACCCAGGCGACCTTCTGCCCCCGCTCGTGGGCTTTGAAAAGGGAGTCCATATATTCCGCCTGCAGCTTTTCCAGCATCTGCTTGGAATTCATTTTTTCTTCCACTATATTTCATCCTCTATGAATTAGGATCCGGCTTCCATCACGGCTCTTCCGGTTCGATTCCATATTTTCCGATCCATTTATAGAGCGTTTTTCTCGACATGCCCAGGGCCGCCGCGGCCTTGGATTTATTCCCGGCGTATTTTTTGAGCATGCTGGCGATCTCCGCCTTGCCGGGGCCACCCACGCTTTTTTCCTCCGGCTCGCGCACCTGCCGGATCTCCTTTTCGGCGGCGGCGCTCTGGTCGATGCCCGTCATCGCCAGATAGGCCTCGATGTGCTCCAGAGTGATGACCGAGGGAGAGTAGATCTGGACGATGCCCTCGACAAAATTCTGAAGCTCTCTTACATTTCCCCTCCACCGCAGCGTCTCCATATACTGCAGCGCCTCTGGCGACAGCTTAGGGGGCGCCAGGTGGAT
This sequence comes from Vermiculatibacterium agrestimuris, assembly GCF_943193085.1. NCBI lineage: Bacteria > Bacillati > Bacillota > Clostridia > Eubacteriales > Oscillospiraceae > Vermiculatibacterium > Vermiculatibacterium agrestimuris. The sequence goes on from NZ_CALPCU010000010.1 coordinate 57,799, forward strand.
GCGGTTGGACACCCGCTCGATGAAGTGGTTGGCCAGCAGACCGATATCCTCTCTGCGCTCCCGCAGAGGGGAGATATTGAGCACGAATGTGGCAAGCCGGAAGTACAGATCCTCCCGGAAGCCCTTATTCTCCACCAGGTTCATAATGTCCTCGTTGGTGGCCGCGATGATCCTCACGTTCACGGAGATCTCCCGGTTTCCGCCCAGCTTGGTGAAGCGCTTTGTCTCGATGGCCCGTAGCAGGATCGCCTGCAAGTCCAGCGGCAGCGTGCCGATCTCGTCCAGAAACAGCGTGCCGTTGTTGGCCAGCTCCATCTTGCCGATGCTGCCGCTCTTTTTGGAGCCGGTAAAGGCGCCCGCCTCGTAGCCGAACAGCTCGCTGACCATCAGGTCCTTGGGAAAGGTCGCGCAGTTGATGGCGATGAAGGGGCCGTTTTTCCGGTCTGAGGCATTGTGGATGGCCTGGGCGAAAATGTCCTTGCCGCAGCCGGACTCGCCCAGGATCAGGACGTTGTTGTCGAATTCCGCGTACCGCTTGGCCAACTTGATGGCCTTTTTGATGTTCACGCTCTGCCCCACGATGCTGTTAAAGTTCAGAAGGGCGTTGTTTCCCAGATAGCGGGAGAAGAAGGTGCTGATCTTCTCCTCGTTGGAGATAAAGAATCGGATTCCCTCATAGCCCACCTTCGACTGCCGATACACCTCCGTGGAGACGGAGTATTGATTGGTCACGCCGTTGACCGTGATGGGAATGTCCAGGTTCCTGACGTGCTTGATATTGTTTACGATATCCCACAGCTGCTGGTTGGACGGCAGCGGATCGAAGATCTCGTAGGCACTCTGGAACACCAGATCCCGGTAGGGGATCCCCAGCACGTTGAAGATGTTGGAATTGTGGTACAGGGTATAGGGCTTCCGGGTACTCCTGTCAATGTCGATACAGATATAGCCCGTGGTGTCTGTCATATAAAAGCGGTAAAAGGTGTCCACCATATCGATGTGCAGACAGATCTCCTTACAGATGGAGATCACAGTGGGTAGATAATCGCCACCGTACTGGGTCTTGGGCATGATGATGCCTACGCCCCCAAGCAGATTCATCTTGCCGAACTGTTCCTCGGAATTGTCCTCCAAAATGCAGGGGGCAAAATACATATCCGCGTCGGAGAACATATCAAGATAGTGCTCCTCCCCGCTGGTCGTATAGGACTCCATGATCGCCAGGCCGATGGAAAAGGCCGTGACTCCGGCGGACTCCGCGCTCAGCAGCGTCCCCTCCTCCACGTCCTTTTCCTGAAGCCACTGCCGGATCTCCGGATCGCAGTAGAGCTTCAGGATGGTTCCCGCCGCATCCACCAAAACATAGGCCAGCGGCCTTTTGGTGTAGTGCAGCACCGCCTGGATCACCCGGTTGCTGTAGGCGTACATTGCCTTGGTCTTCCGCTTGGTCTCTCTCTGCTCCTCCTCGCTGGCGTGCAGCAGCTTTTTTGCGCCTGGACTGAGCTCCCGCCGGATGCAGTCCAGCCAGGCGTTTTTCAGCAGCGTGGAATCAAATTTTCGGGCTTTTTCCCCCAAATCCGTCCACCGCTTTTTTGCCCGTTCCTCTCGCTCCATAGCCTACCACCTTTCCCGGCCGTCTGTATGTTCCTCTTCGGCCCGTCCGCTCAGCGGTTGATAAACACCGCCTTTTTCTTCTCGTGAAAGGCCTCGACCCCCAGCCTCAGGTCTTCTGTGACCGCGCACAGGGCCGCCATTTCCCGCTCCATTGCGAAGGCCTGAGGCAGGCTCATCTCAAGTCCGCAATCCACTGCGATCTTGGAGTAGCGGATCGCAATGGGCGCCATATCGCAGATGCGCGCCATCATCCCCTCCGCCTCCTCCATCAGCCTGTCCGGCTCCACCACCCGGTTCACCATGCCCAGCTCCCGGGCCTCCTCCGCGCTCAGGCGGCGGGCGGTGAACAGCAGTTCCTTGGCCACCGCCGGCCCCACCAGGCGGGCCAGACGCCAAGTCCCGCCGTAGCAGGCGTTCACCCCCAGCGTCACCTCCGGCTGGGCAAAGGTGGCCTGGGTGCTTGCGATGCGGATGTCACAGGCCATGGCCAGCTCATTTCCGCCGCCCAGGGCGTAGCCGTTGACCGCCGCGATCGTGGGGATCTCCAGGGAGGAGATGCGCCCCATCACCTGCTGGGCCTCTATGACCCCCCGGCGCTCCCCCTCGGCGTCTCCCACCGGGATCTCCGGGATGTCCGCCCCGGCCACAAAGCTCTTTCCCGCGCCGGTAATGATCAGCCCCCGGACGTCCCTCTGGGCCTCCAAGTCGTCCAGCGCCTCGTTCATCTCCCGCAGCGTCTGGTGGTTCAGGGCGTTCATGGCCTGGGGCCGGTTCATTGTCAGGATCGCGTATTTTTCCTTGTATTCGAAGATGATCGTTTCAAATTTCATGGGAATGTCACTCCTTACGCGGGGGGCTTGTCCCGTTCACTCCGACTGGCGCATAACGCCCCGCTCCAGCATGTTCCGGATCTTTTCCTCTGGGAAGCCGAGCTCCTTCAGGATCTCCACGGACTGCTCGCCCACCTTGGGATAGGGGCGGTGAACCACCAGCTCCTGCCGATCGCCAAACATGACCGGCGGCATGGGGATCATGGTCTTCGTCCCGTCCGGATGGGTATATTCCGTGACAAACCCGTTTTCCAGGGCCTGGGGATCTCTGTGGACGTCCACGCTGTGCATCACCTGATTGTAGGCGATGTCCTCCTCCTGCAGCCGCCTGCAGACCTCTTCCGTGGAAAGGCTCCCATAGGCCTGCTCCAGCAGCTTGAGCAGCTCCTGCCGGTGCTCCAGCATGACGCTGTAGCTGGAAAAGCGGGTGTCCTCGTTCAGCTCCTCCAGTCCCAGCGCCTTCAGGTAGTGGGGCAGCTTGTCCTCGCTGAAGACCGAGGTCATGATCCAGTCTCCGTCCTTGGTGCGGTAGGTATTCACCAGGGGATCGCTGGGCGCGTTCCGGGTCTTGGGGTAGACCTCAGGGTGGTACTGGGTCTGCATCACCGACGACGAGGACGACCAGATGCCCGTGCCGTACAGGGTCACGCAGATTTCGCAGCCCTGGCCCGTCCGCTCCCTTTGGAACAGGCCGGTTCCTACGGCGCCGGCCAGCGCCGTGCCCGCCGCGTTGTCCCCCACGCCGTAAAAAGGGATGGCCGGGTCGCCGCCGCTCTCCACCTGGTCGATCATGAACCCGGTCTTGGCCCAGAAGGCCACCGTGTCGTAGCCGGCGTTGTCCTTCTCAGGGCCGTAGTTGCCAAAGCCGTTGATGGTGCCCCAGACCAATCTGGGGTATTTCCGGTGCAGGGTCTCGTAATCCAGTCCCCGCTTCAAAAGCGCCTTGGTTCTCCAGTTTGTGATGAAGACGTCCGCCTGGGCAAGGAGGGCATCCATGGCCTCCATCCCCTCCGGAGATTTCAGATCCAGCGCGATGGATCTCTTGTTGTAGTTGATAAAGCCAAAAAACGGGTTGCACGTATCGGAACAGGGCATATTGATGGTCGCGCCCACCGCCCGGTTCGGATCTCCCGCAAGCCCTTCCACCTTGATGACGTCCGCACCCCAGTCAGCCAGTATCTGCGCGCAGGCGGGGCCGGACATATACTGGCTCAGGTCGACCACCTTGATCCCCTTCAGGGGCATTGTCTCATTCATATTTTACCTCGCATAAGCCTGTGAGCCGTATAGGGCCACGTGTGTTCTAAAATGTTCAATCCGCCCGCCCTTCCCCATGGGTCGCACGGTTTTCATGGTGCCCATGGGGAAGAGCAATGGCGGATACATCTCTTTCTGTCAGTGTCCGTGCCCGGCGGCGCGGCGCTGTTTTACGCCGTTAGAGCAGGGTCTCAGATCTCGCAGTAGAAGGTCTTGACGACCTCCTTGCTGGGCTTCTCGGTCATCCTGCTGACAAGGATCATGATCAGGAAGGTGATGGGCATGGTGCAGACCATGGGGGCATTGTGCAGCACGGGAATGATATTGAACGAGTAGTTCACGATGTAGAACACCATGCCGAAGATCATGCCGGCTGCGGCGCCCTGCTTGGTCATCCTAGGCCAATACAGCGCCAGGACAATGGCGGGCAGGATGGAGCTGGCGCAGCCGCCCTGGCAGAAGTTCAGCAGCAGGTGGAGGGTGGAGGGCTCGGTAAGGGCGATCAAGATGGTGGCCACGCCCAGGCAGATGGTGGTGATGCGCATGACCTTCTTCAGCTTGGCCGCGTCGGCCTCGGGATGAGCCCGCTTATATACGTCGTTGACCACAGCGCCGGCGACGCAGATAAAGATGGCGCCGATGGTGGACTGTCCGGCGCCCGCGGCGGCGGAGAGCACGATGCCGCCCAGGCCGGCGGGCAGGATCCCCATGGCCAAGGTGGAGGTGGCGTAGTCCACCATGGTCTCATCCAGCGCAGGGTCGAAGGCTCTGGCGGCGGCGCCGCCCATGCAGGCAAACAGGAAACCCCAGCACAGCAGCATGATGGTGCCGATGATCATGGCCCGCTTCATGGTCTTGGTGTTGTTGTAGGTCAGGGAACCCTGGACGACCCAGGGCTGGCCCACCGCCATCAGCGAATACATGACCCAGAACTCAAACAGGACAAGCATCGGGGTCACGCCGCCGTAGTTGGGCGTCAGCAGGGCGGGGTCGACGGTCTTGAGGGTGCCGAAGATGGCCTCAAAGGAGCCAAAATAATGCACGTAGCCGAACAGGAGGATCAGGGAACCGGCCAGCATGACGAAGCCCTGGATCACGGCCACCATGGTCACGCCGGTCATGCCGCCCAGGGCGGTATACACGGTGATGATAAGTGCAAAAATGATCAGGGACACCCGATAGGGGATGCCGGCACTGGCCTCGATGGCCCGGGAGCCGCCGACGAACTCACCGGCCGCAGAGGCGGTGGAGAATACCACGGTGCAGATGACCAGCAGTACCACCACCAGCTTGGAGTTGTCAAACCGGGCCCTGAAAATATCGATCAGGGAATTGGCGTTGACACGGCGGCCCACAATGGCCATCCGCTTTCCGGTCAGCACCAGGGCCGCGAAGGTGACGGGGGCGATGTACAACAAAAGCAGCATCCAGCCGGGGCCATAGGCGGCGGACTTGCCCAGGCAGGCGATAAAGGTACCGGTGGAAACGGCGCCGGCGGAAACTAGAATGGCAAGGCCCACAGCGCCGATGCGGCTCCCGCCCTTGAAGGTCTCCGCGGAGAAGTCTCCGCCCCCCTGCATCGCCTTGTTATGCTTTTTGACACCATAGGCGGTGGCGCCGACGACAACGATGAAGTACAGTAAAACGACTAACGATTGAATGTTCATAAGCCCTCTCCTCTCTTATTTCTCAGTCTTCTGCTGATCGGCCTCTCCCTCTTCCTTCCCGTCGGCCGTCAGGGGGCAGTCCTTGATCAGAAGGGCTTGCACCACCAGGCAGATGGGATACACGACCACGGTACCCACAGCGGCCATAAAGAACCACTTGGGGAAGCCCAGGATGTAGGTATAGGTCAGGGGATCCTGATTGGCGCCGACGAACCCCCAGTACCACACCCAGATGGACAGGATCACAAAGGAAATCAGGAATATGATGAGCTCCTTTGTGGCCTGGGCCATACGCTTGTCCTCTTTCAAACCGTACTCCTTGATCAGATTCATTTTCTTCTCTCCTTTTCCGTTTATTATGTCTCACAGCGCATATTGCCAAACACCGCCACCCTTGCGTGGCAATGTGTCAGTCGGGGTCAGCTCTCCGCCGGGGCGGCATGATCCAGCTTTGGGGCCCTCTTGTGGTAATCCGTCGCCTGCTGGAAGGCGTTGCCCACGCGGAAGCACATGCTCTCCTTAAAGGAGTCTGCGATAATCATGATGCCGATGGGCATCCCCGCAGCGTCAAAACCGGCGGGGATATCCAGTGCGGGCTTGCCGGTAATGCTGGGGATCGCCGTATAGTGAAGGTTGGCGTGCAGGGGATCCTCCCGAACCCCCGGGGTGAACTCCACAACGGGATTCTCAATGGAAAGGGCCGTGTAGGGGACGGTGGGGGTGATGATCACGTCCACGTCCTTGAAGGCCTCCTCAAGCTCCGCCTTGATCAGCGTTCTGTACGCCAGGGCCTGGTAGTACTGCGTGCCGGCGATCATACAGCCCGCCTCCAACTCGATCCGGATCTCCTCGGCGTACTTCTCCGGGCACTCCCGCAACCAGCCCATGTGATAGGCGCTGGGCTCCACCGCGTCGATGACCATGACGCCGCCGATCAGGGTGTCCAGGTTGGGGATCTCCACCTCCTTCACCACGGCGCCCAGCTCACGGAACTTCTCTAAGGCCTGGGCGTAGCACTTTTCCACATCGGGCTGGTTGCAGTGGAAGCAGTAGTCCTTAATCACGCCAATCCGGATGTCCTTGACGCCCTTGTTCAGATCCTTGGTGTAATCCTCCACGGGCTTCAGGGCGCTGTTCAGGTCATGGTAATCGTGGCCGGCCATGACCCCCAGCATGACGGCGCAGTCCTCCACCGTCCGGCACATGGGGCCCACCGTATCCAGAGAATAGGCCAGCGGCACCACCCCGTAGTTGCTCACCCGGCCGATGGTGGGCCGGATGCCCGTAATACCGTTGACGGAGGAGGGCAGTCTGACCGAGCCGCCCGTATCCGTCCCCACGCCGCCAAAGGCCGCCCTTGCGGCGATGGCGATGCCGGTGCCGCCAGAGGAGCCGGAGGGGTTCTTGGTGAAGTCCCAGGGGTTGTGGGCGTATCCGTAATGCTCGTTGGAGGTGGAGCCGCCCCAGGCAAATTCGTGCATGTTGGTCTTGCCGATGATGATCGCGCCAGCGCCCTTCAGATTCTTGACCACAGTGGAGTCCTCTTCGGTCAGGTTCTCCCCCAGCAGCTTGGAGCCGGCAGTGGTAATGGTTCCCGCCATGGCGATATTGTCCTTGATGACAACGGGAACGCCGTGCAGCGGCCCGAGGAAGTAGCCGCACTTGGCCATCTCGTCATAGGCCCTGGCAAGCCGGAGGCTCTCCTCCTCGAAGAGACTGATAAAGGCGTTATATTCCTTTAACGACTTGCAGATATTCAGGCTCTCCGTCACCACGTCGAGGCAACTCACCTCTCCCTTCTTGATCTTCTTCGCGATCTGCGTCAGGCTCAATTCCTTATACGACATATATACCTCCCATTCATTTCCCTGCAAAACTACAGTCCCATCTGTACTGTACAGCCTCCGTCCCCAGGCCGCCTCCCCATAAGCGGTCAAATGAAACGACTGCCGCCGCGCCCGCGGTATTGACAGTGGGGCATGATCGCGGCATACTATTTTCACGGTACTGTCTGCTTATCCCGCTCTGGCCTCCGGCCGGAGGAGTCAATCGCCGTGCTTGAATATGTTGGACGGAAGAATATCGCGGAATTCCGGCTGGCTCATCTTCAGATCCAGCGCCTCCACACGGCCGATCCAGTCCAGCCAAACGGGCATGACCGCTTCCTTGCGTTCCTCGCTCATGTTCAGATTCAACAGCTTATTAAACATTTCGATATCCTTTGGCGTATACGTTTTCATGAAGCATCTCCTTATCTGTAATAAATTTGGGAAGCGTTCGCGGTGGGGAAAGCACGCGTCTATGTTAAATATTAAGCAATTTTAATGCCAACCCTCTCCGTCCCCTGCAGCCCCATCGGCAAAAGATCTTTTCCCCTGGACTGCGGGCAGCGCAGACCGTCTCCCTCCTCCCCAAATACGCGCCCATGGGTTACAAAGTTGTTTCCCCAGACTGTTACCATGGTAACATATTTGTACCCAAAGTTGCGGCGAGGGGGTAACACTTTTTCCTCAAAGACGGCTTTCCCCCTCTCCGGGAAAATGGCACGAAAATTGCTTTTTATTCTTCCATAACACTTTTTATTGGAGGTATCTCTCATGGGCGCATTGGACGGCGTAAAAATTCTCGACTTCTCCACCCTTCTTCCCGGCCCTTATGCCACCATGCTCCTGGCTGATCTGGGGGCAGACGTTTTACGAGTCAGCAGTCCAGGCAAGGTCGACCTCGTGGCCGCATGGCCCCCCTTTCTGGAGGAGGGCGGGGTCTCCGCCCCGTGGGCGTGGCTGAGCCGGAACAAACGCTCCATCTTTCTCAATCTGAAAAAAGACGCCGCAGTCCAGGCGGTCAAGACCCTGGTCAGGGAGTACGATATCGTGGTGGAGCAGTTCCGCCCCGGCGTCATGGACAAGCTGGGCCTGGGCTACGAGGCGCTGAAGGCGGTCAATCCCCGCCTGATCTACTGCTCCCTGACCGGCTACGGCCAGACCGGGTCCATGGCCAACAGGGCAGGGCACGACATCAACTACCTGTCCCGCTCCGGCATCGTCTCCGCTGCCGGCCGGGAGGCGGAGGGGCCCTCCCTCTATAATTTCCAAATCGCCGACGTGGCCTCCGGCGCCATGAACACCGTCGTCAGTATTCTGGCCGCACTCCACCACAGGGATGTGACGGGAAAGGGGCAGTATGCGGACATCTCCATGACGGACGGCGTGATCCCCTTCAACTCCATGGACGGGGCCTGTTTCCTGGCCGGCGCCCGGCCTCCCCGCCGGGAGGGCCAGCAGCTCAACGGCGGCGGGATCTACGACTTTTACAAGACCAAGGACGGCCAATATATGAGCGTGGGTTCTCTGGAACCCAAGTTCTTCGCCCAGCTGTGCGTCGCCATGGAGCACCCGGAATGGTCTGACGGACACATTTTGAAGACCGACCTTGCCCTGGTGAAGCGCATCTTCCAGGAGAAGTTCCTGACAAAGACCAGGGACGAGTGGGTCGAGCTGTTTTCCGGGCTGGACGCCTGCGTAGAGCCCGTTCTCACCCTGGAGGAGGCCGCCGCCGACGAGCACAATGTCCTCCGGGGCATGTGGCCGGACGTCCCCCTCCCCCTCGCCCCAGGAAAAACGGTCAGGCAGATGGGCTGCCCCATCAAGCTGTCCGACTGTCCCCCGGAATACAGGCACGCAGGCTATCCGGCGGGCTTCCACACCCACGAGGTTCTGAAGGCTTACGGCTTTACTGAAGAAGAGATCAAGGGCATCTCCCAATAGGTGCGCTCTTCGGCCCGCAAGGCGCCGCCGGCCCCTCTTGACAAGCCCTTGGCGCTGTGGTATAGTTCTCTCACAAAATTCCTGTGAGGGAGTAGCAGCCGCGCCCCCGGCGCGGAGCAAGTCAACAATCCCGGCCCATCCCTTTGCCCCCGGGCAAAACGGAGGTCTGGCTTGCTTTTATTTGCGAGACTCATGTACGGCTTTGTCGGTGCATGGGCCTGCCTTCGTCTCATATTGGCCCAGGTACGCCTATGCCGTACCTGGGTTTTTTGCATTTTTGGAATAGGGAGAGCGATCACATGACCACACCTGTACTTCTGTTTACCCTGGGCCTCATCCTCCTCATCAAGGGCGGGGATTGGTTTGTAGACGGCGCCACCGGCATCGCCAAGCGGTTCCGGGTGCCCGAGCTGCTCATCGGGGCCACCGTGGTCTCCATCGGCACCACGCTGCCCGAGGTGATGGTCTCCGCCACCTCCGCCCTGGCGGGCCACGGCGAGATCGCCTACGGCAACGCCATCGGCTCCATCATCTGTAATACCGCCCTCATCGCCGCCCTCACCATCGCCATCCGCCCCTCCCCCGTGAGCCGGGCCAGTCTGGGCGCTCCGGTACTCTTCTTTTTTGTCGCGGCGGCGGTCTATCTCTACCGCGCTTACGCCGTGGGCTCCTTCACCCGGCTGGCGGGGATCGAACTGCTGGGGATCTTTGTGGTCTACATGATCCTTACCGTCTCCCGGGCGCTGAAGATGCCCAAGGTCTTTCAGACCGAAGAGGAGTGCCAGGAGGCTCAGGCGGAAAATGTGGGCAAGGACGTCCTGCTCCTGCTCCTGGGGGCTGTGCTCATCGCCTTCGGCGCCAACCTGCTGGTGGACAACGGCACCCTCATCGCCCAGGCCCTCGGGGTACCGGAATCGGTCATCGCCCTCACCTTTGTGGCCCTGGGCACCTCCCTGCCCGAGCTGGTCACCGCCATCACCTCCCTCGTCAAGGGCCACGGGGCCCTCTCCCTGGGGAACATCATCGGCGCCAACCTGTTTAATTTGGTGCTGGTCAGCGGCGTGGCCACTGTGCTGGCTCCCTTCTCCCTGCCGGCGGGGAAGGCCATTGCCGGCTACAACGCCTCCCTGGTGGTCGATCTGCCCCTGATGGTCTTTGTGATGGCCTTTATGACCCTGCCCGCCCTCATCCGGGGCAGGCTCAGCCGCTGGCAGGGGATCGCCCTGCTGCTCATTTACGCCGGCTTCTGCTGCTTCCAGTTCTTTTTATAACTTATAGATTTAGATTTTAAAAAAAGAGCCCCCAGGGGCTCTTTTTTTAAGACTAATTTTAAGTTGCCCCCTTATAATGGCCCCACTTTCACCGAAAGGATGGTCATGATGAAGCGTATCTCTTTTCCCGCCCTGACCCTGGCGGCGATCATGCTCTTCTCCTCCGCCGCCTGTGCTCAGGCCGCCGACGGCGTCACCCACATCGTCCTGTCCGACAGCAGGATCACCGTGGACGGAAGGGCGGTCTCCGCCGACCCCGGCGACGCCGTTTACACAGGGGCGGAGATCGTCTACTACCGCGACGGCACCGACGCAAGCTACGGCGAGGGCACCGAGGCCCAGAAGCACTCCGAGGCCGAGGCCGCCGCCCACACCGTGGTCACCATCACCCAGGCCGGGACTTACCGCCTGAGCGGCTCCCTCGCCGCCGGCCAGGTCGCGGTCGACCTGGACAAGGACGCCAAGGACGACCCCCAGGCCGTGGTCACCCTCATCCTGGATAATGTAGACGTAACCTGCACCGCGGCCCCCGCCCTCATTTTCTATAATGTCTACGAGTGTGACCGGGAATTCGTCGCCTACGACAACGACGAAAACCCGGATTATGAGCCCTCCGCCAGAATGGACACCTCCGCCGCGGGGGCCAACGTCATCATTGCCGCCGGCAGCGAGAATACCTTCACCGGCTCCCATGTGGCCCGCATCTACAAAGAAGGCACCACCAAAAAGCTCCACAAGTACGACGGAGCCTTCTATTCCAAAATGTCCATGAACATCTTCGGAGAGGATGGCGATGACAGCGGCGTGCTCAACATCGTCGCCGACAACGAAGGTATGAATTCCGAGCTCCACCTGACCATCAACGGCGGCACAGTGATGGCCAACGCCAATCCCCGGAGCGGAGACGGCGGCATCGACGCCGACAGCCCCATTCTCATCAACGGCGGCACGGTCTGTGCCACCGGCTCCCGAAATGACGCCGCGGACACCGCTTCCGCTCAGCCCTACATAGAGCTGTCCTTTGCCTCTACCCTCCCGGCGGGGAGCGAGATCGCATTGACTGGGGAAAACGGCGATGAAGTCCTGAAGGTGCAGATCGCTTCCCGTGACTTTCAGTCCCTCACTATCTCCGCGCCTGTGCTGGAACTGGGCGTTGCCTACAATGTCTACGTGGACGGTGTGCTCCAGTGCTGGAGCGGCAACAGCTTCGGTATGATGGGCGGCCACGGCGGCTTTGGCGGCGGGCGGCCTGAAGGCATGGAGCCCCGCGAGGGGTTTGACCCCGGTCAACGCCCCGAGGGAATGGAGCCTCCGGAGGGGTTTGACCCCAGTCAGCGCATGGATCCTCCCCAGGGCTTTACACCTCCCTGCGAGGGCTTTGGCGGCGGCCTCACCGGCGCCACCCAGGTCTCCTTCGCTGTGGGCGCCCTCCCCTTCACCGACGTCTGGGACAGCGACGAGAGCTATGAGGCCATCCGGGCGGCTTACACCGCCGGCGCCATGACCGGAACAGGCGACGGCCGCTTCTCCCCCAACGCTACGGTCACCCGCGCCCAGGCCGTCACCGTATTGGCCCGGCTGGCCGGGGCTGAGGCGGCGGAGCGCGACGGGTTCACCGACGTGGAGGCCGGTTCCTGGTATTCCGGTTACGTGGGCTGGGCCCTGGAAGCAGGTATTGTGGAGGGCGACGGCCAGGGCCGGTTCCTTCCCCAGGAGAGCGTCACCGCCGAGCATATGGCTCTTATGCTGAGCCGGTATGATAAAAATTATGTAAACTCTTTTAGCTTTAGCGGAGAGTTGACCCGAGGCCAGCTTGCCCAGATGCTTTCTGATATTATGTAAACAAAAAAAGAGGCCCGTTTCTAAAAGAAACGGGCCTCTTTTTCTGCCATTTTACTCTTCTCACGTTTCGGCATATCGGGACAGGAATTGCCGGGTGCGCTCCTCCCTGGGGTGCTCGATGACCTCCTTGGCCGCTCCCTGCTCCACGATGACCCCGCCGTCCATAAAGATGACCTCATCTGCCACGTCCCGGGCAAAGGCCATCTCGTGGGTAACGATGATCATAGTGGTATCCTGCTCCGCCAGGGAGCGGATGACCTTCAGCACCTCCCCGGTAAGCTCCGGATCCAGGGCGGAGGTAGGTTCGTCAAAGCAGAGCACGTCGGGGTGGAGGGCCAGCGCCCGTGCGATGGCCACCCGCTGCTGCTGGCCGCCGGAGAGCTGGTGGGGATAGTGGCCGGCCCGGTCGGCGAGGCCCATCCGCTCCAAAAGCGCCATGCCCTGCCGCTCGATGGCGGCCCAGCCGCCCTTGTCCTTCTCCCGCAGCTTCCCCGCCAGAGTCACATTCTCCAGGGCGGTATACTGGGGGAAGAGGTTGAAGGACTGAAACACCAGCCCGAAGTGGAGCCGCTTTTGACGGATGGCCTCCTCGCTGAAGGAGGCCTTATTTTTCGCGTCGAAGAGGGTCTCCCCCTTCACGGTGATGCTGCCGCTGTCGGGAGTCTCCAAAAAATTCAGGCACCGGAGCAGGGTGGTCTTGCCGCTGCCGGAGGAGCCGATGATGGCCAGGGCCTGCCCCTCCTCCAGGGTAAAGGAGATGTCCTCCAGCACCTTGGTGGAGCCAAAGTGCTTTTCGATATTTCTTACTTCCAAAATCGCCACGTCGCCCACCCCCTTAACGGAAATAGTCCAGCTTTTTCTCCAGCCTGCCCAGCAGAAGGGTCACCACCCCGTTAAACACCAGGTAGTAGACTCCCGTGAAAAACAGGGGCCAGAGAAGACCGGAGTAGCCATGGGAGGTCTTCATGAAGGCCTGCCCCGCCCAGATGACCTCCTGGAAAGAGATGATCCGGGCCAGCGAGGTGTCCTTCACCAAGGTGATGATCTCGTTAGACATAGGGGGCACGATGCGCTTGATCATCTGGAGCAGGGTGACCTTGAAGAAGATCTCCCGCCGGGTCATCCCCAGCACCAGTCCCGCCTCCTGCTGGCCCGCGGGGACTCCCTGGATGCCGCCCCGGTAGATCTCGGAGAAGTAGCAGGAGTAGTTGATGATGAAGGCGATGGCCGAGGCCAGGAACCGCCCCGACTCCCCGGTGCCCCAGGGGGAATAGCCCAGCAGCTTGCCGGGGATGTAGTAGAGGATGATGAGCTGGAGCATCAGGGGGGTGCCCCGGATGACCCAGATGACCCCCCGGGTGAGCCACCGCAGGGGAGAGAAGCGGCTCATGGAGCCGAAGGAGATCACCAGCCCCAGGGGGATAGCCCCCAGAAGGGTGACGGCAAAGAGCTTTAGGGTTTGAAGAAAGCCCTGGTTCAGGGCAACCACAACGGTGAGGAACACGGGGGAGACACCTCCTGAAATAAGGTAAAAACAGACGGGTAGGGGCCGATGTCCTCATCGGCCCCTACGGGTATGCGGAAAGGCTTGCGGGCGCAGTCCCTTACTTCTGCTCCACGAGCTTGTCCCCGATACCATAGGTATCGGCGATCTGCTGCATGGTACCGTCCTCATAGGCAGTCTGGAAGAAATCGTTGAGCGCCCCGGCCAGGTCGCTGCCCTTGCGGAAGCCCACGCCGTACTCCTCGCTGTTGAGCTCCACAGTGTAGGTCAGGCCGGCGTAGCTGGTGCCCTCTCCCACGGTGGCGGCGGCCATCAGGTAGTCAATGACGGCGGCGTCCGCAGTGCCGGAGGAGACCTCCAAAAGGGCAGTGGCCTGATCCTGGACGGGAGTGTAGTCGGCCCCCAGGGCCTCCACCTGCTCCATGCCGGCGGAGCCGTTCTCCACGGCAAACTGGAGCTCCTTTACGCTGTCCACCGTCTGATAATCGGCTGCCTTGTCGGCGGGGACGATGACCACCTGGGCGTTATTGAAGTAGGGGTTGGAGCACTCCATGGCCGCCTTCACATCGTCGGTGAGGGTCATGCCGTTCCACACCACATCGATGGTCTTGCCCTCCAGCTCAGAGATCTTGTTGTCCCAGTCGATGATCTGGAACTCCACCTTCACCCCCAGGCTCTCGGCAAAGGCCTTGGCCAGGTCGGCGTCAAAGCCGATCCACTCGCCGCTGGCGTCAGTGTAGTCCATGGGCTCAAACTCGGTGATACCCACCACAAGAGTGCCCTTATCCTGGACGTATGCCTTGTCGCTGTCCCCCTTGGCGGCCTGGTTGCCCGCACCGGCGCAGCCGGCCAGGGAGAGGGCCAGGGTGAGCGCCAGGGCCGCGGAAATGATCTTTTTCATGGTATGTATCCTCCTGAAATTATCCTTTTTGCGCAGCTGGTTTCCCACCGCGCTTTAGTATATTAACACGCTAATGTGAAAATGTAAATAGGCATTTTGCCTAATTTCCTCTTTTGTCAAAAAAAGGCCGCTCCACAGACAGTCGTGGGGCGGCCTTGAACGTGCGGAGGACTTATCCCTTTTTCTCGTCCGGCTTCAGGAAGAGATTGGCCGGAATGGCCCAGCACATTGCGGTGTAAAGTGATATCACATAAAATGGTACCACACTCCTCCCTCTATTTCCATGGACGCATTTCCCTTTTGAACCCTTCCTTCCCGGAATTTTTGCCAAAACGCATAAGAATCGCCGCCGCTTCCAGCTTTCGACGGGAATAGTACGGCCAAAATTCCACATCTTAATGCCAGAATTTCAAGCCAGAATTTCAGGAGGCAATACCATGAAAAAACTACTTGCGGCCCTGCTGGCCGCCTCTCTCTGTGTCCTCCCCGCCCACGCGGCAGAGACCCCCGCCCCCGTGCTGGAGCTGGATGCGGGCGCCGCCGTGCTTATGGAGAAGGAGACCGGCGAAATTTTGTATTCCCTCAATCCCCACGACCGTTTAGAGCCCGCCAGCGTCACCAAGGTCATGACGCTCCTGCTGGTGATGGAGGCCATTGACGGCGGCAGCCTCTCGGTGGAGGACAGCGTCCAGGTCTCCACCCGGGCCGCCTCCATGGGCGGCAGCCAGGTCTATTTGAAGGAAGGGGAGATCATGACCGTTCACGACCTGCTCAAGGCGGTGGCCGTGGCCTCGGGCAACGATGCCGCCGTGGCCCTGGCCGAGCACCTGGCGGGCAGTGAGAGTGCCTTCGTGGAGCGGATGAACCAGCGTGCGGCAGAGCTGGGTATGGCGGACACCACCTTTGTCAACTGTACCGGCCTCACCGCCCCCGGCCACCTGACCTCCGCCTACGACATCGCCCTTATGAGCCGTGAGCTCATTCTGAACCACCCCCGTATCCAGGAGTACTCCACCATCTGGATGGATTCTCTTCGGGACGGCGCCTTTCAGCTGGCCAACACCAATAAGCTTCTGCGCTACTATGACGGCTGCACCGGGCTGAAGACCGGCTTCACCTCCTCCGCCGGGTACTGCGTTTCCGCCACCGCCCAGCGGGACGGCATGGAGCTTATCGCCGTAGTGCTCAAATCCACCACCAAGGATACCCGTTCCGCCACCGCCTCCGCCCTGCTCAATTACGGCTTCGCAACCTATACCGTCATGGACGTGACTCCTCCCCAGGCCCTTCCCCCCGTGGCGGTGCTCCTGGGTGAGCAGGAGACTGTCCAGCCCGTGGTGGCCGGCCAGGGCCGTATTCTGGTGGAGAAGTCCCAGATCGACCAGGTGGAGACCACCGTGGAGCTGTGCCGGGATGTGGAGGCCCCCGTGGAGGAGGGCCAGCAGCTGGGCAAGCTCACCGTCACTGTCGGCGGCGTGGAGCGGCAGAGCCTCCCCCTTTTGGCCGCCCAGGGCGTGGAACGGCTCACCATCCCCCGTATCTTCGGCGGCCTGCTGAGGGGCTTCTTCCTTTCGGACTGACCAAAAAAATTCAGCCGCAGGAACGGCCGCCTCATCACCCAGGGCCGACTGACCATCCAATAAAAAAGAAAAAGGACACAAAAAGA
>NZ_CALPCU010000011.1:0-72961 GCF_943193085.1 Vermiculatibacterium agrestimuris
AGCGGAACGCCGCGGCGTTCCGCTTCTCTTTTGATATGGAGTGGGAAAGGCTCACCAGATGGACACCCGCTCCTCCGGGCTGACCCACATGCCGTCCCCGGGCTGGATATCGTAGGTCTCGTAGAACTCCGGGATGGTCTGCAGCACCCGGTTGACCCGCAGCTTGTCCGGGGCGTGGACGTCGGCGGAGAGGAGGGCGGCCTGGGTCTGGCGGGAGGCGGTGGAGGCCCAGGTGTGGGCCATGGAGCGGAAGAGGGCGTCATAGTCGGGATCTTCCAGGCCACCGGCGGCCGTTACAACACAGGCGACGGCCCCCAGGTCGGCCACGTTTTCCCCCAGGGTCAGCGCACCGCTGCAGGCCAGTCCGGGGGCGGATTCCTGCCCCTCATACCAGGCCGTCACCGCGTCGCATTTGATCTGGAAGGCGGCGTAGTCCTCCGCAGTCCACCAGTTGGCGGCGTTGCCATTCTCGTCAAATTTGGCCCCCGAATTGTCAAAGGCGTGGGTGATCTCGTGGGCGATGACGTAGCCAATGGCGCCCAGATTCTCCTCCCGGCTGGCGTTCACATCATACAGAGGGGCCTGAAGGATGGCGGCGGGGAAGGTGATGTCATTGGCGGTGGCGTTGTAGAAGGCGTTCACCGTGTCGGGGGAGGTGACCCACTGGGCCTTGTCCACCGGTTTGTCCTGATAGAGGAGGAACTCCGCCTTGGCGGAGCACTGGATGGAGGTGTAGTTGGAGAAGAAGGTGCCCCCCTCCTCCGGGGTGCGGATGTCGGCGTTGTCCAGATAGGTGCTCCAGTCGTCGGGATAGCCCACCTTTACCCCTAAGGTATCCAGCTTTTTCAGGGCCATGGCCCGGGTCTCCTGGCTCATCCAGTCCTGGGCCTGGAGCCGCTCTTTATAGATGTCGATGAACGCATAGACCATATTCTCCACATCGGCCTTGGCCTGGGAGGAGAAATAGGCGTCCACATAGGCGTGGGAGAGGTAGTCGGACAGCAGGCCCTGGACTTGGGCGGCGGCCAGCTCCTCTGGAGACAGGCGGCCCTCGACGCCGTAGTAGACCGCCTGGAAGTCGTAGGCGGCGTCGGTGAAGTTCTGGCTGAGATAGCGGCTGGTGATACTGACCAGAGCCTGGCGGGCCAGGGCCTTCAGGGTGTCCAGATGCGCCTGGTCAAAAAATGCGGCGGCGGCCTCCATAGCCCCCACGTCGGTGACCCCGATCACATCGGTCTCCTTCAAAGAGGAGGCCGCATAGACCCGCTCCAAGTCCACATGGGGGAAAATGTCCTGGAGCTGAGCCATGGTATAGAGGTTGTAGATCTTGTCCACGTTTCCCGCATCCTGGGGAGGGAGGGAGGCGGCGGAGACGGCGGCCTCCGCCTCATAGACCAGCTCTGCCTGGGTCCGGGCCTCCTCCTGAGACAGTCCGGAAAGGGTGAGCAAGGTGATGATATAGGTGAGATAGGCCTCCTTCTGCTCCGGAGTCCCGGCGCGGTAAAATTCCTGACTCAGGGTGGGGATAAAGGAGCTGAAGATCACGCTGTACCGGGTGGAATCCTTCAGATCCACCATAAGGCCGAAGCCCAGCAGGGTGGAGAAGGCCAGCTCCTCCTCCATCAGGGCGTCGGCGGCCAGGAGCTCGTCCAGATCCCTGGCGTTTTCGATGGCGTCCAGATATTTGCGGATGGGCTCCGCCCCCGCCTGATTCCGGCCCTCCAGGTCGGTGACCGTGTGGTAGAGAGCGGCGATCTTGGCCTCGGGAGTGCCCTTTTCCTGGGGGGTGGAGGCGATGCCGGTAATGAGCTGGGCCACCTGGTCGTTGACCTCATAGGACAGGCCGTAGAAGGGGCCGTTGATGAGCTGGCCGGCGGGGATGGTGGAGGAGTCCAGCCACTGCTTGTTGACGGCGGCGTAGAAGTCGTCCTTGAGCTGGGTGCCCTCCAGGGCGTACACCCGGCGGATGAGGGCGTCCAGCTGCGCCTCGCTCACCGGCTGCTGGGGGGAGAGGCGGCCCGCCTCGGTGCCCGCGACGATGCCGGCGGCAAAGACCCCGGTAAGCTCCTCCTGCGCCCAGGCGGGCACATCGGTGAATTCCTCAGCGGGGAAGGCGCTCCGGGCGTTTGCACCCACCGGGGCGGGCAGACCGCCGAAGGCCCGCTCCAGCATCACCAGCGCCTCCGCCCGGGTCACAGTCCGCTCCAGGTGAAGCTCGCCGTTTTCATCACCGCGGAGGATGTCCTCTCCAGTGACGCCGGGGTTATAATCGGTGGCGGCGGTCAAAAGAGCGTCCCGCACCTGGGCCCGGGTCATCCCCTCCGGCTCGGCCGCCAGGGCGGCGGGACAGAAGGAGAGGGATAGGGCGGCGGTGAGGAGGGCGGCGGTAAACCGAGATTTTGCGTTGAACATGAAAAAGAACTCCTTTCAAGCAAGAGAATGATCTCCCTCATTATATCATAGATGGGGAAAAAAGAAACGAAATGTTTTGGAAAGACCGCTCTTCCAATTCTTTCTCACCCATTTGCCCTTGTGCCGTGGGCGTGAAAGTGATATAATACCTTGACAATTTTTGGGCGGAAAACGGGAAATGATAGACAGAGAGAAGGGGGAGAGGCGTCATGGCGTCCATTCATGACGGACACAGAGGAAGGATGCGGCAGGAGTTTTTGGCCCGGCCTGAGTCCTTTCCCGACCATAAGCTGCTGGAGATGCTCCTTTTCTGCGCCAATCCCAGGGGAGACACCAACCCGACGGCCCACGCCCTGCTGGAGCGCTTCGACTCTCTTGCCGGGATCCTGGACGCCCCGACAGAGGAGCTGATGAAGACGCCGGGGATCGGGGAGCATGCCGCCACCCTGCTTAAGGTGGTGAAGGAGGTCTCCGGCCGCTATCTGGTGGGCCGGACAGACATGGGGAAGATCGTCGCCACCACAAAAGATATGTGCCGGCTCCTCCGGCCCTACTTTTTCGGCGCCCGGAACGAGCGGGTGTTTCTGCTGTGCATGGACGGCAAGGGAAAGAGCCTGGGCGTGCGCAAGATCTCCGAGGGCAACGCCAACGCCGCCGAGGTCACCGTCCGGAGCGTAGCGGAGGCCGCCCTCACCCTCAACGCCACCCGGGTAGTCCTCTCCCACAACCATACCTCCGGGCTGGCCATCCCCTCAGCCGAGGACAAGGCCACCACCCACTACCTTTTCCAGGTGCTGAAGGCGGTGGGGGTGGAGCTGGTGGATCACCTGGTCTTCGTGGATGACGATATGGTCTCCATGGCGGAGAGCGGCGTGGAATTCTGGCGGGGATAAAATCGAGATATTTTTCTTTGGAAACCCCTTGCAATCGAACAAATGTTTTGATATACTGGGGAAAAACCGCGGACAGGAGGTGTACCCATGCCGGAATTCAAGGTCGTCAGTCCCTTTGAACCCTCGGGCGACCAGCCCCAGGCCATTGAGGCCCTGGCCATGGGCGTGGAAAACGGCCTGACCGAGCAGACCCTTCTGGGCGTCACCGGTTCGGGCAAGACCTTCACCATGGCGAAGATCATCGAAAAGGTACAGCGGCCCACCCTGGTACTGGCCCACAACAAGACCTTGGCCGCCCAGCTGTGCGCCGAGTTCAAGGAGTTCTTTCCCAACAACGCCGTAGAGTACTTCGTCTCCTACTACGACTACTACCAGCCCGAGGCCTATATCCCCCACACCGACACCTTCATCGAAAAGGACTCCTCGGTGAACGACGAGATCGACCGGCTGCGCCTCTCCGCCACCGCATCTCTCATCGAGCGGCGGGACGTGATCGTGGTCTCCTCGGTCTCCTGCATCTATGGCCTGGGCGAGCCGGAGGATTACGCCCACATGATGATCACCCTGCGAGTGGGGGAGGAGATGAAGCGGGAGGAGCTGATGCGCCGCCTCATCGAAGACCGCTACGAGCGCAATGACATCGCCTGGGAGCGCAATATGTTCCGCGTCCGGGGAGACACCATCGAGATCTGGCCCGCCTACTGGCGGGACACCGCCATCCGGGTGGAGTTTTTTGGGGACGAGATCGACCGCCTCAGCGAGATCAATGTGGTCTCCGGGGCGGTGATCCGCCGGCTGGAGCACATCCCCATCTATCCCGCCAGCCACTACATTACTCCCCGGGACAAGATGGCCGCCGCCATCCAGGAGATCTACCGGGAGCTGGAGGAGCGGGTGGCCTTCTTCGAGAGCAACAACATGCTGGTGGAGGCCCAGCGCATCAAGCAGCGCACCATGTACGATATTGAGATGCTCCAGGAGCTGGGCTTCTGCTCCGGCATCGAGAACTATTCCAGGCCCATCTCCGGGCGGCCTAAGGGCTCGCCGCCCTATACCCTGCTGGACTATTTCCCCAAGGACTTTTTGATGTTCATTGACGAAAGCCACGTGACCCTGCCTCAGGTGCACGCCATGTATAACGGCGATCACGCCCGGAAGACCACCCTCATCGACTACGGCTTCCGCCTGCCCTGTGCCTTTGATAACCGGCCGCTGAAGTTTGAGGAGTTTGAACAGCGGGTCAATCAGGTGGTCTACGTCTCCGCCACCCCCGGCGAGTATGAAAAGAGCCGCTCCGGTCAGATCGTGGAGCAGGTCATCCGGCCCACCGGCCTTCTGGATCCCAGGGTGGAGGTGCGGCCTGTGGAGGGCCAGATCGACGACCTCATCGGAGAGATCAACCAGCGGGTGGCCCGGAAGGAGCGGGTGCTGGTCACCACCCTGACCAAAAAGATGGCGGAGGATCTGACCGGCTACCTGAAAAACGTGGGGATCAAGGTGCAGTATATGCACCATGATATCGACACCATCGAGCGGCAGGAGATCATCCGCGACCTTCGCCTGGGCACTTATGACGTGCTGGTGGGCATCAACCTGCTCCGGGAGGGACTGGATCTTCCCGAGGTGAGCATGGTGGCCATTTTGGACGCGGACAAGGAGGGCTTCCTGCGCAGCGAGACAAGCCTCATCCAGACCATCGGCCGGGCCGCCCGGAACGCCGACGGCCTTGTTATCATGTACGCCGACCAGATGACTCCCTCCATGATGGCGGCCATCGGGGAGACCGACCGCCGCCGGGCCAAGCAGGACGCCTACAACAAGGCCAACGGCATCGTCCCCAAGACCATCATCAAGTCTGTCCGGGAGCTGGTGGATCTGTCCCACGGCGAGGAGGAGGCCGAGCACGCCGTCCGCCTGAAGAACAACATGACCAAGCGGGAGCTGGACGCCGCTGTGGAGAAGCTGGAAAAGGAGATGCGGGAGGCCTCCAAGCGGCTGGAGTTCGAGTACGCCGCCGTATTGCGCGACCGCATCATCGAGCTGCGGGGCAAATAATGGTCTGCCGCTCTGCCTTATAAGAGGGCCCAAGGATCACGGTTTGGCCCGATCCCCCATACAAAGGAGAACGTTCTTATGCAGGATACCATCACCATTCAAGGCGCCCGCGCCAACAATCTGAAAAATGTGGACGTGACCATCCCCCGGGACAAGCTGGTGGTGCTCACCGGCGTGTCCGGCTCCGGCAAGTCCTCCCTGGCCTTCGACACCATCTATGCCGAGGGGCAGCGGCGGTATGTGGAGAGCCTGTCCTCTTACGCCCGGATGTTTTTGGGCCAGATGGAGAAGCCGGATGTGGACTCCATCGACGGCCTGTCTCCCGCCATCTCCATCGACCAGAAGACCACCTCCAAAAACCCCCGCTCCACCGTGGGCACAGTGACGGAGATCTACGACTATCTCCGCCTTCTCTGGGCGAGGGTGGGTACCCCCCACTGTCCCAACTGCGGCAAGGAGATTCAGCAGCAGACCGTGGATCAGATCATCGACCAGGTGATGCGCCTGCCTGAGGCCACCCGGATCCAGGTCATGGCCCCCGTCATCCGGGGGAAGAAGGGGGAGCACCAGAAGATCTTCGAGGACGCCCGGAAGTCGGGCTATGTCCGGGTGCGGGTGGATGGCTCTCTCTACGATCTGGGCGAGGAGATCAGCCTGGACAAGAACAAAAAGCACAGCATCGAGATCGTGGTGGATCGGCTGGTGATCCGGGAGGACATCGCCCAGCGGCTCACCGACAGCGTGGAGATCGCCTCCGGCCTGTCCGGAGGGCTCATTATCATCAACATCGTGGGGGAGGACAGGGACATTTCCTTCTCCCAGAACTACGCCTGCGAGGACTGCGGCATCTCTATCGAGGAGCTGACCCCCCGCATGTTCTCCTTCAATAACCCCTTCGGCGCCTGTCCCACCTGTACCGGCCTGGGGATACAGCTCAAGATCGACCCGGAGCTTATCATCCCAAACAAGGAGCTGTCCATCCTGGACGGGGCCATCACCGCCAGCGGCTGGAGCAACATCAAGGGGGACTCCATCTCCCGGATGTACTTTGAGGCCCTGGCAAAGCGCTATAAGTTCAAGCTCACCACCCCGGTGAAGGACTTGCCGGCGGAGGTGCTGGACGTGATCCTCTACGGCACCCGTGGGGAGAAGCTGAAGCTGACCTACGACCGGGCCAACGGCCAGGGCACCCTGGTGCAGGCATTTGAGGGCATCTGCAACAATCTGGAGCGCCGCTACCGGGAGACCCAGTCCGACGCCATGCGCCGGGAGCTGGAGGAGTGCATGGCGGAAAAGCCCTGCCCGGATTGCCACGGCCGCCGTTTGCGCCGGGAGTCCCTGGCCGTGACGGTGGGAGGGCTGAGCATCGATGAGTATTGCAGCAAGTCGGTCACCGACGCACTGGACTTTATGGAAAAGCTCACCCTCTCGGAGCAGAAGACCCTCATTGCCGGGCAGATCGTCAAGGAGATCAAGTCCCGGCTTGGCTTTTTGAACTCGGTGGGTCTGGAGTACCTGACCCTCTCCCGGGCCGCCGCCACCCTCTCCGGCGGCGAGAGCCAGCGCATCCGCCTGGCCACCCAGATCGGCTCCTCCCTTATGGGAGTGCTCTATATTCTGGACGAGCCCTCCATCGGCCTGCACCAGCGGGACAATGACAAGCTGCTGGAGACGCTGCGCCACCTGCGGGATTTGGGCAATACCCTGCTGGTGGTGGAGCACGACGAGGACACCATGCGCGCCGCCGACCACCTTATCGATGTGGGCCCCGGCGCCGGCGTCCACGGCGGCCGGATCATCGCCCAGGGCACGGCAGAGGATATTATGAACAGCCCCGAGTCCCTGACGGGGGCATACCTCTCCGGGCGGCTGAGTATCCCCGTGCCCAAAGAGCGGCGGAAGGGCAGTGGAAAGTTCCTCGCGGTTCGGGGAGCGGCGGAGAACAACCTGCGGGGGGTGGACGTGTCCGTTCCCCTGGGCACCTTCACCTGTGTGACGGGGGTATCCGGCTCGGGCAAGTCATCTCTGGTGAACGAGATCTTATATAAGCGGCTGGCGGCCGACCTGAACCGGGCCAAGACCCGGCCCGGCAAGCACGATGGAATGGAGGGGGAGGAGTACCTGGACAAGGTCATCAATATCGACCAGTCCCCCATCGGCCGCACCCCCCGCAGTAACCCGGCCACCTACACGGGCCTGTTCAACGATATCCGGGAACTGTTTGCCTCCACCCCAGACGCCAAGGCCCGGGGCTACGGCCCCGGCCGGTTCTCCTTCAACGTCCGGGGCGGCCGGTGTGAGGCCTGCCAGGGGGACGGCCTTCTGAAGATCGAGATGCACTTCCTGCCCGACATCTACGTCCCCTGCGACGTGTGTCACGGCAAGCGCTATAACCGGGAGACCCTGGAGGTGCGCTACAAGGGCAAGAACATCTACGAGGTGCTGGAGATGACCGTGGATGAGGCCCTGCCCTTCTTTGAGAATCTGCCGAAGATCTATAATAAGCTGCTGACCCTCTCCCAGGTGGGCCTGAGCTACATCAAGCTGGGTCAGCCCTCCACGGAGCTGTCCGGCGGCGAGGCCCAGCGGGTGAAGCTGGCCACCGAGCTTGCAAAGCAGGCCACGGGCCGCACCATCTATATTCTGGATGAGCCCACCACCGGCCTGCACAGCTACGACGTCCACAAGCTCATCGACGTGCTCCGGCGTTTGGTGGATATGGGCAACACTGTGGTGGTCATCGAGCACAACCTGGACGTGGTGAAGACTGCCGACTACCTCATCGACCTGGGCCCCGAGGGGGGAGACGGCGGCGGCAATATCGTCTGCACCGGCACTCCCGAGGAAGTGGCGGCCTGTCCGGACAGCTATACGGGGCGGTACCTGAAGCGGATGCTGTAAGAGGAGACAGGATATGAAAAAGTGGCTGGACGAGGAGTACGAATTTGAAATTGAAGTGATGGGCTTCCTCCAGGGAGAACAGACGGAGCATTACTGCCGGAACGGGGAGGAGATCGGGGACAAATACACCTGCACCTATGGCTGCCCGGTGAACGCCCAGGGCTGCGGTATCTGCTCCAAGGTGATGATGACCCTGTTTCCCATTATGGAGGCGGTTCGCAGCGGAGGCGACCTGGAGAACATCGGCGGGGACGGAAAATACAGCAAGGTAGTGGTCTGTCCCGACGGCTGCGTCATGTTCCGCCTGACAGCGAAGCCCCTGGGGAATCCGAACCCTTTCAGGGGGAAGGCTTTTGACTGAATAAGCTCAGATTGGCCTGCGGCAGGAAGGAGGGGATCCGATGGGCGCGTGGGGCACAGGATTTTACAGCGACGACACGACCTCCGACGTGAGGGATACCTATCTGGACCTTCTGCGGAAGAGAGTGCCGCCCGAGGAGGCGGTGGCTCAGATGCTGGAGGAGTGGAAGCCGGACCGGGACGAAGAGTGTGGTATCTCTTTTGGCTCACCATTGCGCTCCTTCAGTGGGAATACGGTCATTTGCCCAGGAGCGCCGGGAGAAGGCTCTGGCGATCCTGGCCTCCAGTGTAGACGAAGCCCGGTGGGCTGAGGCTAGGCCTAGGGACCGGGAGAAGCGCCGGGAGGTCATGGTCAAGCTGGAGGAAAAGCTGCGCTCGGAGCCGGCCGGGGGGAAGAAACTCCGGCCATACACCCACAAGAGGCTGCCCTGGAAGGTGGGGGATGTGCTCTCCCTGCGGTTGGGGCGGGAGTGTGAGCCATGGCGTGGCTCCACCTTTTGCTGGCCTTTTGACGACCTGTATACGGCGGTGCTGATCGTGGATAGCTGGGAGGAGGACGCGGGGGACATCTACGATATCCCCGTGGTGGCGGTCTATGACTGGATGGGGGCGGAAGAGGCTGCCATGGAGGACCTGGCGGTGATGCCCTTTCTCCGGGGGGACGACTGGTTTCGGGGAACGGAGGAGCATAAGCGGTATTTCCACTCTGTGGATCATCCTCTCCGGCAGGACTATTTATGGAACGACCTGAAAAAGCTGGGGCATTTGGAACAGCTTCCCGCCTTTCCCCGGGAGGAGTGGGAGTACAGGAAGAAGACCACCCGCTGGGGAGTTATGGGAGAAATGCTGATCATGGAGTGGGTCCTGCGGGGAAAACCCATCCCCCGCCGCTCCACATGGAATGATCGGTCGGCTGAGCGGGAGCGGGCCTGGATGCGGGCCCGGACCTACTTCAAAAAGAATCTCGGCTTGCTGGAGCAGATGCGGGCGTTCATTTTTGAGGGAATGCCGGCGGAGGAGCTGGAAAGAAAAAAGCAGGAGGAGTGGGAGATATTCCGGAAACGGTATTCCGACCCCATCCAGAGGGAAAGACTGTGGTCGGCCATCTTTGAGGGGGAGGAGCCGCCTTATCTGATCCACAGAGAAAAAGATTCATAAAATTTTTATCTCCTCCTATGGGAAACTGTGGTATGATAGAGGAAACGCAAAAGAGGAGGGGGATTCCTTGGATCTTTTGAATTGGCTGGAGACCACCATGGGGGGCGAATTTATCTTCACCCTCCTGGTGTCCATGATCCCCATTATTGAGCTTCGGGTGGGGATCCCCTTCGGAGTGGGCCTTGGCCTTCCATATCCGGTGGCCTTCACCGCCGCCGTCATCGGCAACATCCTGCCCGCCCCCTTCATCATCATCTATATCCGCCGCATCTTTCAGTGGCTGCGCGCCCACTTTCCCAGGCTGGACGGCATGGTTGACGCGCTGGAGCGGAAGGCCCACCTGAAAGGGAACAAGGTCAGCCGCTATAAATATCTGGGCCTGCTGCTCTTTGTGGGCATCCCCCTGCCGGGGACGGGGGCCTGGACAGGGGCGCTGGCCGCCGCCTTTTTGGATATGCCGCTGCGAAAGGCCATGCCCTCCATCGTCCTGGGCGTCATCCTGGCCGGGTGCATCATGACCGGACTGACCCATCTGGGCTTTGATCTTTTTGCCACTGTTATGGCCTGAATGACACCTTTTTCACCTCTCCTCCGTAAACTGGGGAGAGGTGAAGCAATATGCGGGCAATTTTGGAAGTAGTTTTATCCCTTTTGGCGGTAATGGGCCTTTTGAGCCTGGGCTGGCTGACCTTCGGCCATCTGCTGACTCCGGCGGGAACGGGCCGCTGCTGCGTGGTCATCCCCGCCCAGGGGGCGGGGAACGGTCTGGAGCAGGCCGTCACCGGGATGCTCTGGCTCCGGGCCGGCGGACTCATGAACGCCCCCATCCTGGTGGCGGACTGCGGGTTGGACGAGGAGGGGAGGGCGGTGGCCGCTGCTCTCTGCCTTCGGGAGCCGGAGATCGGCCTGTGCCCAGCGTCGGAGCTTTCAGTTTACATAAAACAAATCCCGGAGGGATAACAGCCCTGTCCACGAAAGAAGGTGCCCCCATGGATGAATTTCCCAACTGCATAGAGGGCGCCGTGGACACGGTGATCTATCAAAATGAGGAGAACGGCTACACCGTCCTCAAGCTGGACGTGGGGGAGGAGGAGTGCGTCACCGTAGTGGGCTGCATGCCCGGAGTGGCGCCCGGCGAGAGCCTGTGGGCGCAGGGCCAGTGGATGCGCCACCCCTCCTACGGGTCTCAATTCAAGGCGGAGGTGGCCCGCCGGGGCATGCCCCAGGGGGAAAAGGCGATCTTTGACTATCTGGCCTCCGGGGTGGTAAGGGGCGTCGGTATAGCCACGGCCCGGCGCATGGTGGAGGAGTTCGGGGACGCCGCTCTGGAGGTGCTGGAGCGCACGCCGGAAAAGCTCACCGCCATCAAGGGCATCACCAAAAAGCGGGCGGAGTCCATGGGGGAGGCATTCCGTCTCCAGATGGGCATGCGCCGGCTGCTGGACTTTCTCTCGGAGCACGGCCTGCCCCCACAGTTGGGCATGCCGCTGTACCGCCGCTTTGGCGACCGGGCCCGGGAGGCGGTGGAGGCCGACCCCTACCTGCTGACGGAGGGGGAGCTCTCCGTCCCCTTTGCCCAGGCCGATCAGCTTGCCATGGAGCTGGGCTTTGCGGAGGATCATCCCCAGCGGGTGATGGCGGGGCTCCTTTTTGTACTGACCCACAATTTGGACAACGGCCACACCTTTCTGCCCCGGCAGAAGCTGCTGGGGGCGGCTCAGGCGCTTACGGGAGTGGGTGACCCAGAGACGCTGACGGCGGGCCTGGATATGCTGGAGGCCGCCGGGAAGGTGACGATGGATCAGGTGGCGGGGGAGGATGCCTGCTACCTCACGGCGCTCTGGGAGGCGGAGACTCATGTGGCCCAGCGTATTGCCGCAATGAGCCAAAACGAGCTCTACTGTCCCGACCACCTGGACGCTGTCATCGACCGCATCCAGGCCCAGCAGGGGATCACTTATGCCTCCCAGCAGCGGCAGGCGGTGGAGCTGGCCGCCCAGCGGCAGGTGATGCTCCTCACCGGCGGCCCCGGCACCGGAAAAACCACCTCCCTGCGGGGGGTGCTTTCCCTTTTCGAGGCTCTGGGGCTGGAGACCGCCCTCGCCGCCCCCACCGGCCGGGCGGCCAAGCGTCTGGGAGAGCTCTGCCAGGCCGAGGGAACCACTATCCACCGGCTGCTGGAGACCCGCTTTGACCCCAAGACGGGCCAGTTGGTCTTTGCCCATAAGGAGGACGACCCGCTGAAGGTGGACGCGGTGATCGTGGACGAGACCTCGATGGTTGACATAACTTTAATGTCGGCCCTTCTCTCCGCCCTGCGGGAGGAGTGCCGCCTGGTACTGGTAGGAGACCCGGATCAGCTTCCTTCCGTAGGGGCGGGAAATTTGCTTTCTGATTTGATCCGCAGCGGAGAAGTGCCGATGGTGAGGTTGACAGAAGTTTTCCGCCAGGCGGCGCAGAGCGCCATCATCCGCACCGCCCATCAGGTGAACCAGGGGGTGGCTCCGGTATTGAAAAACGACAGTACCCAGGATGTGTTTTTCCTTCGCCGGCCGGATCCCGCCCTGGCGGAGGAGACCATCGTGGATCTGGTGGGCAGGCGCCTGCCGGAGAACATGGGCATCCCCGCCCACCAGATACAAGTCCTGTCCCCCACCCGGAAGTACGCCGGCGGCACCGCCAGCCTGAACAAGGCCCTTCAGCAGGCGCTGAATCCGCCGGCGGAGGACAAGGGGGAGCGGAAGTTCGGCCCTTATATCTTCCGTCAGGGAGACCGGGTCATGCAGGTGAAGAATAACTACGACGTACTCTGGAAGACTCCCGACGGCCTGGAGATGGGCATGGGGGTCTTCAATGGGGATGTGGGTCATATATTGGAGGTGGACAACCGCCGGGAGATCGTGACGGTGGACTTTGAGGGCCACATCGTGGAGTACTCCCCCGATATGCTGGGAGAGCTGGAGCCCGCCTACGCGATGACCGTGCACAAGTCCCAGGGCAGCGAGTACCGGGCGGTGGTGCTCACTGCGCTGGATACCGCCCCCCGGCTGCTCATCCGGGGCGTGCTCTATACCGCCATCACCCGGGCCAGAGAGCTGCTGGTGATCGTGGGCGAGGAGGAGGTCGTCGCCCGGATGACCGCCAACAACCGCCAGTCCAGGCGGTACTCCGGCCTGCGC
The DNA here is from genome assembly GCF_943193085.1 of Vermiculatibacterium agrestimuris. Taxonomy (NCBI): domain Bacteria; kingdom Bacillati; phylum Bacillota; class Clostridia; order Eubacteriales; family Oscillospiraceae; genus Vermiculatibacterium; species Vermiculatibacterium agrestimuris. The sequence continues at coordinate 12,959 of NZ_CALPCU010000011.1, forward strand.
TGGCGCCTGGCGGAGGAATAAAGGATATTAAAACAAGGAGAGCCTGCCTTACGGCAGGCTCTCCTTGTATGTTTGGATGGGTAAAAGAATCATTGTTCAAATTTTGACAAAGTGTCCGCTGTGTGATACAGTGAATGAATCGACCTATCAAAAATTTGTGCAAAAAGCCCCGCGCAACTAAAAATTGCGCGAATGTAAACCGAAAGCGGTTTATTTTTTGCGGCAATCAAACTAAAATCGGAGATGAAAAGGATGAATTTGGCAGAAAGGCTTGTTTCCCTGCGCAGACAAAACGGACTGACGCAATTGCAGTTAGCGGAGAAAATGGACGTCTCCCGGCAAGCCGTCTCTCGATGGGAAAAGGGCGAGGCGGTCCCTTCTACTGAAAATTTAAAGTATCTGAGCGAGCTATATCACGTTACGCTTGATTACTTACTGAGTGACTCTGCGTCGGAGACAGAGGCAGAAGGAAGCGCAAGAACTGAAGAGATCAAAAGAGGCCGCGCAGGGCGCCGGAAAACGGCGGCTGCGATTTTTCTCGGCGTGATCGTGCTCCTTTCTATCGTGTTTTTATTTGTGAAGCATACCGGCGGGCCGGTCAAAAATGAGGAGAGCCCCAGACCCATCAGCGATTTGGAACAGCAGGAGGTACTGCCCCAGGAAGAGGAAGAGGAGTTTTCTATCGAAGGCTGGTAAGAACTGGGGAAAGGGGGTGAGAATATGAAACTGAAGAGAGCTTTGGGCGTTGCGTTGGCTTGTGCCGTCATGGTAAATTGTTTTTGCCTTCCTGTGACAGCGGCAAACACACAGGCGGAGCCCGCCGCCTTCTCCATCGACATGCAGCGGGCATCCGGGAAATTCAGCATGACCGTTTCCGCAAACAAATTGAGAAGAGCCAACAGCAGCTTTTCCCTGGATGCGGGAGAAGTGGTGACCATCAACGCAAGCTATGCCCCCTCCTCGGCCAGCGTGGATTTTGGTCTGATCGATTCTGATAATGTCTTCCACTTTGTGACCGCGACAAACGGAAGCGTCAATCAGGGCATCGAGATCGAAAAGCGCGGCCAGTATACCCTGGCAGTCCGCAACAATTCTTCGTCGGAGATCGAAGTGTCCGGGTTCGTGAGCTACTAAGTTTCGGTCACAAAGATTTGACAAAAGAAAGAAAAGGAGTGTATCATAATGAAGAAACGTTTGGTAAGCATGCTCCTGGCCCTGGCCATGTGTATGGGCCTGGCAGTCCCGGCGGTTGCGGTGGATGTGAATTCCTCTTCGACTGTTGCATCCGAACTATCTGTTAGTGCTAATGAAATTGATATGTCGATGCCATATCACTATAGCAAGACTTTTCTTGAAAATGGTCAAGAAGTAACAATTGGGGTGCGGTATGAACCGGCAGCGCAAACGCGTTCGGGAAGCAAATCAGATCCAGCCTCAGAAGGCGTATGGACTTCGTATTATAATAGTCCTATTCTTAGTATGAGCTATAAATATGATTTGGAAAAGTCGGGTTCACACTGGAAAGTGTCCAATGCGAGGGATCATCGTTATAGCGCAATTGGCTATTCTACTTCAAATCCGTCCTTAAAAATTGCTCGGTCGATATCAACTGCAAGTTTTCCGGCTGAAATTAATGCGAGCGTACAGTATACGCTAATTACAGATTTGCTCTTTACATCTACAGGGGTTGTTAATACGACGGTTTCTGATGATGGAATCGTAACGGTATCTTGGAACTAATGGATACATTGACGGTCGTGCTGCCGCTTTTTTGTGCTGCGGTAGCGATAGCAGTTTACTTAATTTATAAAAAAATCCGGCGCAAATAGAGTACAGAGGTGAGCAGACATGGGGACAGTCCTTTTGTCCGGCGGCACATTCTAATATTTCAGGGGTGAAGTTCAATGAAACGCATTTGTTCCGTACTGGCAGCGATAGCTCTGTGTGTCACGCTGGTTCCCTCCGCTTTGGCGGAGAAGCGTATGAGCAGATAGAGGGACCGTCCCTCTGTCCTCTCCTGTCCTACAAAATATAATAGGGAGGGTCAACGATGAAACGGATATACAGATTTTTGTCTGCCTGTCTCTGTGCCGCGCTGGCCTGTTGCTGGACGCTGGCATTCGCCGCGGGGGAGCAGACGGTCCACGCCGACATCCGTTCCCCGTGGTGGGTCATTGTCAAGGGGACGCAGGCGGGCTTTGTGGATGACCAGCAGGGACGGCGGGAAGCCATTGCCTATGAGAACATGGTATATATCCCCCTGGCGACGGTGGGACTTTGGATGGGGGCGGACGCCCGGTGGGATGCCGATACAAACGCGGTGACGATCACCTCCAACGCGGCGGAGCCCGTTTACTACCGGCCCAAGGATCTTGATTTTGACCGCTTGGATCTGAAGCGGCCGGAGGGGGACGAGCAATATCAGCTGGACATGAAAAACGGGATCGATGTGCTCCTGTGCCCGGATGTCACCGTAACCGTTGATGGCCAGATCAAGACCTTTGTCTCCGACGGGGGAACGCCGCTGTGTCCCCTCCTGTTCCGTGAGTGTATCTACCTTCCTGTCAGCGGCGCGGCCCAGCTGCTGGGGTTAAAGGCCCTGTGGCTGGAGCAGTGGAACACCGTGGATGTCTATGACCCGGACGCACTGGAGGCCATTGGCACATACGTCACCGCCCTGCGCGGCCACCTGGACGATGTGCGCATGCTGCTGGAGAAGAATTATGCCCTTGACTCCGACGAGGAATTCGTGGAATACATGGGGCAGATCCGGGCGTCAGTTCAGGCGATACAAAGTCTGCCGGAACCGCCTGATATGACGTGGTATCTGGATGCGGTGTCCTTCTATACGCAACATCTCCTGTCTGACGACATAGAGCCCTATTTGCCGCTGAATGCCATTGCTTCTGATTCCCCCTATATAAACGATTTTTGGAAAAGATCTCCGGACTCAAAATGGCGGATGATCAAGGAGACATTGATATCCAAGCCCAAAGATGTGACCTCCAATTTTTTGAGCCTGGAGAAGATCTGTACGCAGTGCGAGGACCTCTTGTCCTGCGCCGGGACGAATGTGTTCTTCTGTCCCGACCCCGGCGCGGGGGAGGTGGAGACGCCGGCCATCCAGCCCGGAGAAGTTGTCGTTGTCGATCCGACTCGCTTCACCGATTCGGCAAGCATTGCCAACTGGGACGCAGTGAGTACCCTGTGCGGGCTGGGCGTCATTTCAGGCAAGGAAAACGGATGCTTTGACCCCGGCGGTACCGTGACCCGGGCCGAGGCCGCCAAGATGATCGTTCTGATGAGTACCGGCGGCAGGGAGCCTGACATTCCCGCCGACCCGGTGCCCCTCTTTTCCGACATCCACGGACACTGGGCCGAGGGGTATATCAACTTTGGCTCCATGTTCAACATTCTCGATGGGGGCGGGGACGGTAGCTTTGACCCCGACGGGGAGGTCACCGGTATCCAGTTTGCCAAGCTGTGCCTGGGCATGCTGGGCTACGACCCGGCGGTTTACCAATTGACGGGGAGCGCCTGGGCCAGCCATGTCGACGCGCTGGTCCGCCATACCGTCCCCGACCTGTATGAGGAACTTGAGGCGGTGGATATGAACGCCCCGATCTCCAGAGAGAATGCCGCCCAGATGCTCTATAATGCCCTGGGGTGCTATTCCAATATGCGGACCTTTTCCGAGTCGGGGAGGATCTGGGAATATAAGCCCAGCGACAGGACCTTCCTTCAGGAGTATTTTCAGATAGAGACTCTGCCGGAGGTCCCCGCCCAGCCGGGGAAATAAACGGGCGGGAAGAGTGGATAGAGGACGGGGCGGTTCTTTTTGGCAAGACGCAAGAACCGTCTCTCTGTTCCGCGCCTGCCTTTAAATAAGGATCAAAAAACAGCCCAAACCACACACAATTTGTGCGGTTTGGGCTGCTTTTTACCCAAATTTCGGCGGTGGGAATACTTGACAAAAAAAGGTAATCTTGCTACGATGAAGCCAATATAACCCCAAAAAGCAGAATGGAGAGGATCATAATGGAACAGTTTTATCAGCAGATTCACAGCTATATTGACACCCACCGCCAGGAGATGCTGGATCTGTGGCGGGATCTGGTAAACACGGAGAGCGGCCCCGCACAGAAGGAGGGCGTGGATGCGGTAAACGCCTTGCTGCGCAAGGAGATGGTCGCCTGCGGACTGTCTGTGCAGACCATCCCCATGGAAAAGGTGGGCGACATTCTGGTGGCCCAGTGGGACAACGGCAGCCAGCTGCCCCCCATCCTGCTCATCGGCCATATGGACACGGTCTTCAAGCCCGGCGCCGCCACCGAGAACCCCTTCCGCATCGACGCTGAGGGCAAGGTTCACGGCCCCGGCTGCCTGGATATGAAGGGGGGCGTGGTGGTGGCCCTCTACGCGGTGAAGGCCCTCCAGTCGGTGGGGTACAATAAGCACCCCATCATGTTCGTTCTGGCCGGCGACGAGGAGACCCTCCACCAGAACTCCAACGCCCAGGAGGTCATGGCCCAGATCATGGCCGGAGGCTGTGCCGCGTTCAACTTTGAGACCGGCTATCCCGACGACGGCGTTGTGGTGGGCCGCAAGGGCGGCAGCGTCGTGGTCTTTGACATCGAGGGTGTGGCCGCCCATTCCGGCATCGCCCCGGAGAAGGGCCGCTCTGCAATTGCCGAGGCGGCCCACAAGATCCTGGCTATCCAGGCCCTCAATGACATTCCGCGGGGCAAGCTGATCAACTGCGGCCTTGTCTCCGGCGGCATTGGAGAGAACACCATCCCCGGCGCCTGCTCCATTCGCTGCGGCCTTCGTTTCCCCACGGTGGCCATCAAGGAAGAGCTGATGGCCGACTGCAAGGCCATTTCCGACACGGTGAACATTGAGGGAACCAAGACCACCATGCGGGTGGAGATGGTCATGGATCCCATGGAGCGCACCGAAGGCGTCCAGAAGCTCTATGAGCTGGTGGAGGAGACCGCCCGCGACATGGGTTACGGAGAGGTTCATCCCTTCGAGGTGGGCGGCGTGTCCGATTCCTCCGTGGCTGTGGTGGCGGGGGTGCCCACTGTCTGCGCCATGGGCGTGAAGGGCGAGTTCAACCACACGGAAAAGGAATATGCCCAGATGGAGAGCCTCTTTACCCGTACCGCGCTGGCGGCCGCCTGCATCGCAAGGATCTGAGAAAGAGAGTGTGAGCAAACATGGAACATATTGACGCCATTCGCCGCTATATTGACGCCCACCGCCAGGAGATGCTGGATCTGTGGCGGGACTTGGTGAACACCGAGAGCGGCCCGGCCCAAAAGGAGGGCGTTGGAGCGGTGTGCCGCCGTCTCTGTGCCGAGCTGGAGGCCATGCGGGTACATACCCGGCCTGTGCCCATGGAGGACGGCTCCCAGGTGCTGGTGGCGGACTGGGACAATGGCGGCGAGGAGGCCCCCGTCCTGCTCATCGGCCATATGGACACCGTCTTCCAGCCGGGAGCCGCCACGAAGAATCCTTTCCGCATCGATCCCGACGGCACCGCCCACGGCCCCGGAGTCCTGGATATGAAGGCGGGGCTGGTCATTGCCCTGTACGCGGTGAAGGCCCTTCAAAGCGTCGGCTGGGCAGGGCGAAACGTCCGCTTCCTCTTTGCCGGGGACGAGGAGACCGCCCACAAGAACTCCGACGCCAAGGCGGTCATGGCCCGGGAGGCCCGGGGCTGCGCCGCCGCTTTCAATTTTGAAACGGGCTATCTGGATGACGGCATTGTGGTGGGCCGCCGGGGCGCCGCCATCGTCAACTTTCACATTGCCGGCGTTTCAGCCCACTCGGGCATCGAGCCGGAGAAGGGCCGCTCGGCGATCCTGGAGGCGTCCCACCGGATCATCGCCCTGGAGGCTCTCAACGATCTTCCCAGGAGCAAACTGATCAACTGCGGGGTCATCACCGGTGGGGAGAGCTCCAATACGGTGCCGGACAGCTGCACCATCACCGCCTCCCTCCGGTTCCCCACCATTGCCATAAAGGAGGAGCTGCTGGAGGATTGCCGCCGGATCATGGAGGCCCCCTCCACAGTTCCGGACACCACCGCGACGATGCGGGTGGGGGGCGTATTTGACCCCATGGAGCATACGCAGGGCGTTCAAAAGCTCTACGAGCTGGTGGAGGAGACTGCCCGGGAGATCGGCTATGGCCCCGTCCATCCCTTTGAGGTCAGCGGAGCCTCTGATTCCTCCATCTCGGTGAACGAGGGGGTGCCCACGGTCTGCGCTATGGGCGTTCGAGGCGCCTTCAACCACACCGAGCGGGAATACGCGGTGGTGGAATCCCTGTTCCAGCGTACCCTTTTGGCTGCCGCCTGCATCATTCGCGTGCAGGAGAAACCGTGTCGGGAAGGGTGATCTTCATCACCCGGGCAGGGCGGCCCTTGCCGGCGGAACGCTTATCCACCGTGGCCACATAGCCTGCCTCCTCCAGCTGGACGATGATGCGGTTGACGCTGCGGGAGGTGATGCCCAGCTTTTGGGACAGCTCCTCGGAGGTGGTCACGTTTCCGTCCCGGTTCAGGATAAAGGCCAGCCGGGCCAGAGTGCCGGCGCTGACCTTCAGCTGCCGGGCGAAGAAGGGACTGCGGCTGCTCTCCTCCGAAGAGAGGGAGGAGACCTCCGTCACCAACATGTCGTCCTCCACCAGATAGGAGCCGCTGCGGCGGTCTCGCTGCGCGGTGTTAAGGGCCATGTTGGCCCGGGACTTGGCCTCCAGCATGGTGCCGCCCACCCCCATACCCACCCAGACCTTGTAGTTGGAGGTGCGGCGGCCGAACTGGAGCAGATCCTGGTGGGCGCCGCTTTTCAGAAAGCCGTTGATGAGCATATCCCGGCTGGTGACGAGGAAGAACATCTCGGTGCCCTGCTCAAAGACAGCGGCGCCCATCCGCTGCGCCAGGCCGAACAGCCGCTCCTTAAACTCATTTTGGTAACGGACTTTTTCCCATTCACGAATGTCCAGGTTCCGTTCGTCGTCGAAGATATAGTCATAGCGTATGCCGATGACAGCCAGCTTGCCGTGGTTGCCCTGGGCGGAAAAGTGGCGGATCTGCAGCAGGTAGACCTGCTCCCGGATCATCTCCTCGGCGGGATAGGTGCGGATGCAGGGGATCCCCTCCGCCTGCAGGGGCGCCTGGACGTGCTCCATACTGGTGAAACATACTGAGCTCAACCCCTGGCGGAAGCAGCTGCGGTGAAATTCCAGCAGCTTGCTCTCATAGCCAGGGGTTTCAAAATCATGGGGGGCCTGGTAGAAGGTCGTGTCCACAATGCCCACATCTTTCAGCACTTCGGCCAAAAGCTCGGGGCTGTAACGGTCTACGCTGATGCCCTTTCCCTTCAGGTCACTGCCGCAGATGGTGGTGGCCTCCAAAAAGGCCTGAAGGGCGGCGGTGCGGCTGTGGGGCAGATAGCCCCAGGGGATGGTAGGGGAGAGGCGCTTGCGGGTGTAGGCGTAGTTGGTGGGGCCGGAAAAGAGAATGGCGTCCACGTCCTTTTCCCGCTGGAACCGGGCGGCCAACTCCACTGTTTCCTCGTAGAATTCCGTGCAGGAATAGACCGTCTGAACGTCGGTGATATCCCGCTCCAAAACCTTTCGGATGAAACTGACCGTGGTCTCCGGCCCGATGATGCCAAGCTTCATAGGTTTGCCCTCCCTTTATTTCGGACACAATTTTCGTTTTCGGACATTATTTTACACCTATTAAAGACGCTTCGCAAGTGATATCGTATTAAAAGCATCAGGATTGCTGTTTTGAACGGCTTTATATGGATCAAGAGCAAAATTTTTATTGTTTCACAATAAAAGGGATCGGTTCGTCTGCGACGAAGCGATCCACAAAGAGACCTGGGAACGGATCAGGAGGGACGACATGAGAAACGAGAGGATGTATCAAGAGTTTTTGGAGCTGGTGCAAACGGATTCCGCCTCCGGCAAGGAGGACGCCGTGGCCGCTAAGCTCACCCGGAAGCTGGAGGAGCTTGGCTTTACCGTCACCATGGATGACGCCGGCCCGAAGTTCGGCGGGGTGTGCGGCAATCTCATCGCCATTCGTGAGGGGGAGCTGCCCGGCGCGCTGATGCTCTCCTCCCACATGGATCGTGTCCCCAACGGGTTTGGCATCCAGCCGGTGGAGCGGGACGGCGTTCTCTACTCCGACGGCACCACCGTCCTGGCCGCCGATGACATCTCCGGTGTGTGCGCTATTCTGGAGGGCCTGCGCCGGGTCATCGCCTCGGGCAAGCCCCTGCCCCGGCTGGAAGTCCTGTTCACCATTCAGGAGGAGCTGTGCCTGGGCGGCGCCAAGGTCATGGATCCCAGCCCGCTGAAGGCCCATATCGGCTATATCTTCGACTCCCCCGGCGGTGCGGGCCGGTTCATCAACGGCGCCCCCGGCCGGTACATCCTGAAGGCGGAGATCTTCGGCAAGCCCGCCCATGCCGGCAATGAGCCGGAGAAGGGCATTGACGCGGCCAAGACCATGGCCGACATTATTTCCACCCTGCGTCAGGGCCGGCTGGACGAGATCACCACCTCCAACTTCCCCCATCTGGAGTCGGGCACCGGGGCGGCCAACATCAATGTGGTCTGCGACCACGCCCTCATTGAGGGGGAGGCCCGCAGCCGGGATCTGCAGCGGCTGCTGGACTATGTGGCGTACTTCCGCACCCACTGCCAGAAGGTGGCCGATGAGCACGGCGCCCGCATTGAGATCACCACGGAGGAGAATTTCCTGCCCTTCTATACCCCCGAGGACGACCCCGCCCTGGTCACGGCCAAAAAGGCCTGTGAGAAGCTGGGTCTGCCTTTCCAGACCGCGGTGCTGGGCGGCGCCTTTGACGGCAATATCCACAACGCCCGGGGCATGGACTGCATCGGTGTGGCCACCGGTTACTCCAAGAACCACACCACCAGCGAGCAGCTGGTGCTGGAGGACTTCTTCCAGTCCGGCGAACTGTGCGTGGCCCTTATTGAGACCTTCGCCGAGAGTCTGAAGAGCAAGTAAGCGATCCCCCCACTAAAAAAAAGGAGGTTTTACCATGAGGAACGAAGCAATGCTGAAGGACTTTATGGAGCTGGTGACTACTGACGCCGTTTCCGGCCAGGAGGACAAGGTGGCCGATATTCTGGTCAAGAAGCTGGAGGCTCTGGGCTTCACCGTGACCCGGGACGACGCGGGGCCCAAGCTGGGCGGCAACTGCGGCAACGTCATCGGGATCCGGGAGGGTGAGCTGGACGGCGCGCTGCTGTTCTCCTCCCATATGGATCGTATGCCCAACGGCTTTGGGATCAAGCCGGTGGAAAAGGACGGGGTTCTCTACTCCGACGGTACCACCATCCTGGCCGCCGACGACCTGGCTGGCGTGTGCGGTATCCTGGAGAGCTTCCGCCAGGCAATCGCCTCTGGCAAGCCTCTGCCCCGGCTGGAGGTGGTCTTCACCGTGCAGGAGGAGCCCGGCGTTTGGGGCTCCCGAGCCGACGTGCTGGACACCTCTGTGTTCCAGGCCAAGATGGGCTATGTCTTTGACGCCACCGGCGATGTTGGCCGGTTCGTGGTCAAGGGCCCCGGCCGGTACACCATCGACGTGGAGCTCACCGGCAAGCCTGCCCACGCCGGGGCGGATCCGGAGAAGGGCATCGACGCGGCCAAGGCTATGGGCGAGATGCTCTTTACCCTGAAGACCGGCCGACTGGACTTCGAGACCGTATCCAACTTCCCCATCGTCCACGGCATCACCGCCCGGAACTCTGTGTGCGACAGCGCCGGGTTCAAGGGCGAGGCCCGCAGCCGGGATCCCGAGAAGCTGGAGAAGTATATGAAGTACTTCGACGAGCACTGCCGCAAGATCGCCGCCGAGCGCAATGTGGGCATCGAGATCGTCACCGAGCTGAGCTATCCCCCTCTGAACATCACGGAGGACGAGCCGGTGCTGCTCCTGGCCAAGGCCGCCTGCGAGAAGCTGGGCCTTACGTTCAACCCCGAGGCCGGCGGCGGCGGAATGGACGCCAACAACCTCACCGGCCGGGGCATCCGCTGCATCGGCTGCGGCTGCGGCTACGCCAAGAACCACACCCGGGATGAGTACCTGGTGCTGGAGGAGTTTTTCAAGCTGGGCCAGTTGGGCACCACCCTCATCGAGCTCTTTGCCCAGCAGTGCAAGGCGAAATAAGTCCGTTTCCATTCCTTTGGTTTTTACCGCCTGTTTTGAGAGAGGGCAGGCGGCGAAAATAGAAAAAACTGTGTGTAAAATGGAGGTACAAAAATGTCACAGTATCAAGCAGTATTCCTGATCCTGCTCATCTTCTTCGCAGGCGACCTGATCGGCGCGCTCACCAAAGCCAAGATCTCTTCCATGTTCGTCATTATGATGGGCTTCCTTGTCCTGTTTATGACCGGAGCCTATCCCGCCGACATCATGACCACTTCCGGCTTTGCCGCGGTGGCGTCTCTCGGCCAGTATTTCCTGCTGTTCAACATGGGCACCACCGTTGACATTCCCCAGCTCAAGCGGGAGTGGCGCACCGTGGTGGGCGCTATGATCGGCATGGCCGCTGCCGTTGTGGGCTGCGCCGTGGCCATCCCCATCATCGGCAAGGACTTTGCCCTGGCCGCCGCCCCCGTCGTCAACGGCGGCATCGTGGCCACCACTACTATGGTCAAAGCCTGTGAGGAGGCATCCCTTCCCGCCGCCGCGGGTCTGGCCACCTTTATCTACGCCGTGCAGAAGTTCGTGGGCACTCTGCCCGCCTCCAACTGCGGCCTGGGCGTGGCCAACAAGCTGGTGGAGGAGCTGCGGGCCAAGCACGCCGCCGACCCCAACTACAGCTGGTATAACGAGCAGTCCGGCGAGTCCGGCACCGCCAAGAAGGCCCCCTTCTGGCAGAGCATCAAAAAGTACTACACCACCTTCATCTGCCTGGCCATCGGCGCCGCTGCCATCGTCATCGCTGAGGTGGTGGCCGGCTTCTTCAAGGGCACGCCCCTGAGCTTCATTAACATGTCCATCATGTGCATGGTGCTGGGCATCGTGGCCCGGAACACCGGCCTGGTGCCCCCCGCCATCATGGCCACCCAGGCCAAGGCCAACGGCTTCTTCTCCTTCCTGTCCCTGTGCACCATCATCCCCTCTCTCGCTAAGATCGACATCAGCATGATCCCCACCATCGGCTTCGCCACTGTGGTCATCTTCGTGCTGGTCATGGCCTTCACCTTCGTGGTCTTCTTCCTCACCCCCGCCTGGAAGGTGGTGGGCAGCAAGAAGCTGTCCATTGGTATCGCCATGTGCCAGATGATCGGCTATCCCGGCACCGAGCTCATCGCCACTGAGATCACCAACGCCGTGGCCGAGACCGAGGAGGAGCGGGACGCTGTCACTGCCAAGATCCAGACCGCCTATGTTATCTCCGGCTTCACCTCCGTGACCATCCTCTCTGTGGTCATCGCGGGCGTTCTGGCCAACTTTATCGGCTGATCGAGTACATTCCTGATAAACCGACCTGTAAGAAAGCCGGTTCTCCGGGGAGCCGGAGAACCGGCTTTCTTTTTCTCTATCAAAGAAAGGAAGTTTTTCATGCCTGAATTTAGTCCTCTTAAGTACTCCTATGCCTCTCACCGCAATGTGGTCTATGCCAAGAAGGGTATGACCGCCTCTACTTCTCCCGTTGCGTCCCAGGTGGGCATCGATGTGATGAAGGCGGGCGGCAACGCTATGGACGCCGCCATCGCCATGGCGGCTGTGCTTCCCCTGGTGGAGCCCACCGGCAACGGCCTGGGCTCCGATTGCTTTGCTCTGGTGTGGAGCGCTAAGGACAAGAAGCTCTTTGGCTTGGACGGCTCCGGCTATTCCCCCAAGGCCCTGTCTGCTGAGGAGGTGAAAAAGGCCGGGTATACCGCTGTGCCCATGGAGGGCTGGCTGTCCGTCATGGTGCCTGGCGCCCCCAGCGCCTGGGCTGAGCTGCGCCGCCGCTTCGGCACCAAGCCCATGACCGAGCTGCTGGCGCCCGCCATCGAGTATGCCCGCCAGGGCGCCTGCATCCCCGTCAATGTCTGGTACCAGTGGAAGGCGGAGGTCACCCGTATCGGCAATGCCGCCAAGCACGATCCCAAGCTCTTTGGCCCCTGGATGGAGCATTTCACCAAGAACGGCAAGATGTTCGAACCTGGTGAGACCTTCTATAATCCTGACTTTGCCGATACCCTGGAGTCCTTGGCTGCCAGCGACTGCGACAGCTACTACCAGGGGGATATCATGAAAAAGATCGTGGCCTTCTCCAAGGAGACTGGCGGCTTTTTCGAGGAGAGCGATTTCACCAGCTACAAGGCCCAGTGGGTGGATCCCATCTCCGTCAACTACAAGGGCTACGATGTGCTGGAGATGCCCCCCAATGGTCACGGCATCACCGCCCTTATGGCTCTGAAGATGCTGGAGAAGATGGATTTGGGCGCCGACCGGGAGACCGCCGGGGCCTACCACAAGATGATCGAGACCACCAAGCTGGCCTTCGTGGACACCAAGAAGTTCGTGGCCGATCCCCGGTACATGAAGACCAAGGTGGCGGATATGCTTTCCGACCGCTATGCGGATGTGCGCCGGGCCCTCATCTCCGACACCGAGGCCCTCTATCCCGAGGCTGGTGATCCCTCCTGCGGCGGCACCGTCTACTTCTGCACGGCTGACGGCGAGGGTAACATGGTCTCCTTCATTCAGTCCAACTACAACCGCTTTGGTTCCGGCATCCTAGTGCCCGGCACCGGCATCACCCTCCAGGATCGGGGGGCCAATTTCTCCATGGATCCGACCAGCGACAATTATTTGGAGGGTGGCAAGAAGGCTTACCACACCATCATACCCGGTTTCCTGGCCAAGGACGGCAAGCCTATCGGCCCCTTCGGCGTTATGGGTGGTTTCATGCAGCCTCAGGGCCACGTGCAGGTGGTGGTGAACACCATCGACTTCCACATGAACCCCCAGGAGGCTCTGGACGCTCCCCGGTTCCAGTGGGTGGGGGAGAAGAAGGTGCAGCTGGAGCGGGAGGTCAATCCCAGCATCGCCCAGCGTCTGGCGCAGATGGGTCACCAGATCGAGATCGTCAACACTAACATCGGTATGGGCCGGGGCGAGATCATCTGGCGTATGGACGATGGCACTCTCATCGGCGGCACAGAGCCCCGGGCCGACGGCACCATTGCTGCCTGGTAATGGCGGCCACTTGCAAACTCTTTGTATTTGTGCTATACTTTTCATTAACCCTAAAGTGGCCGCACACCTCCGGGCGTGCGGCCACCCTTTTATAGAGGGCCTAGGAGAGACGGGAGGAAGCATCTATGGAAACCAAGCGGATCCCCCTAGCAGAGAGCATGCTGTTTTTGACAGTGGTCACCTTCATGGGCGGATTTCTGGATACCTATATCTACACCGTTCGTAACGGATTTTTTCCCAACGGCCACACCACCAACATGGCCAAGGTGGGCATTGCCCTGGCCCAGGGGAACTGGAATTCTCTTTTCCAGACCCTTATGTTCCCCATCGCCTTCGTTCTGGGCGTTATCGTCAGTGAAATAGTTCGTACCGTGGTCAAGGATCGGGACTGGCGGAGCATTGGCCTACTTCTGGAGTTTTTGCTGCTGTGTGGCGTGGCCTTTGTCCCAGACTGGGTGCCTGACCAGACCATTAACTGCTTCGGCTGTTTTATTACTGCCTATCAGCTGTGCCTGTTCCGCAAATGTGAGTTCGGCGTCCACAACACCACCATTTGTACGGGCAACCTGCGCTCTGTGGGTCAGTTCTTTTTCAGCGCTTTGCAGGATAAAAGCGCGTCTTCCTGGATGCGCTTTCTCAAGTACGGCAGCTTCATCGTCACCTTCGTTCTGGGCTCCGCCGCCAGCAGCCTGCTGTGCGGTGTGATGGGTAGATTTGCCTCCCTGGTGGGGGCGGTCATCGTAGCTGGACTCTATGTGTCCATGATCTTAGACGAAAAAAAGATGGCGGCTTCCGCGACGGCTTGAGAGCTGTTTCCTTTTTGAATGATGCCTGCCTATCCAGGTCGACATATTCTGATAAACGAGGTGACAGTATGCACACAGACCGCCATTTGGGGTTTCGCATGGGCTGCGAGATCCATGACAAGCTCCGCTATATTTCCTCTTATGAGGGCCGCTCCATGAGCGGGCAGATCGTCTATCTGATCCAAACGTGTATCCGGGAGTTTGAGAAGGAGCACGGCTCCATCTCGGAGGAGGAGCTGAAAAGTGCCCTTTTATGACGTTTTTCTTGATCTCCTCTTTCCCCCCAAGTGCCCCTTCTGCGGCCATCTGCTGGAGGAGGGGCTTTTGCTGTGTCCGGACTGTCAGCGCTCCCTGCCCTGGCTCGCCGGCGCGGCGGGGGAGAAGGCGGTGGAGCTCACCGGGGGCTGCGTAGCGCCCCTGCGATACGAGGGCCTGGTGCGGGAGGGCGTCCATGCCTTCAAGTTCCGGGGCAAAAGGATTCGGGGCGAGACCTTCGGAAGGCTCATTGCCCAGTGCGTCCAAGACCACGGCCTCACCGCCGACCTGGTTTCCTGGCCGTCCCTGTCCCCCAAGCGGCTGCGGAAGCGGGGCTACGACCAGGCGCAGCTCCTGGCCGAAATGGTGGGGAAGCAGCTGGCCCTGCCGGTGGCGCGCACCCTGAACAAGGCCGAGCGCCCCGCCCAGTCCGGACTGGAGGAGGAGGGGACGCGCCGGAGCAATCTGCTGGGGGCTTATTCCGCCTGCGATCCGGAGGGGGTTCGGGGGAAGACCATCCTCCTTGTTGACGATGTGGTCACCACAGGGGCTACTCTCTCCGAGTGCGCCAAGACCTTGCGCCTGGCGGGGGCGGAGAGGATCCTCTGCGCCACCCTGGCCCGGGCCAGGTGAGAAGTGGTGACAATTTAGTGAAAATTTTGCCTTTCCCGTTGAAATGCGGATGAAAACCCGATATAATACTATATTATTTCTATTGCGGCAAAAAAGCAGGGCGGACGAGATCGCCCTGCGGAAAGATATATGAGGTGCATGTATGTTCAGTAAAGATATCGGGATCGACCTGGGTACCGCCTCCATCCTGGTCTATGTCAAGGGTAAGGGCGTCGTCCTGCGGGAGCCCTCTGTGGTTGCGATGGATAAGAACACCGGCAAGCTGCTGAAGGTGGGCGCCGAGGCTCAGGCTATGCTGGGCCGTACCCCCGGCAACATCGTGGCCATCCGTCCCCTGCGGGAGGGCGTTATCTCCGACTACGACATGACCGAGCGGATGCTCAAGGAGTTTGTCCGCAAGGTCACCTCCTTCACGCTTTTTAAGCCCCGCCTTCTGATCTGCGTGCCCTCGGGCATCACCGAGGTAGAGGAGCGGGCCGTGGTGGATGCGGGCATCCAGGCGGGCGCCCGGAGGGCCTATCTCATCGAGGAGCCCGTGGCCGCCGCCATCGGCGCGGGCATCGACATCACCAAGCCCGACGGCCACATGGTGGTGGACATCGGCGGCGGCACCGCCGACATCGCCGTCATCTCCCTGGGCGGCGTGGTGGAGTCCGCCTCCATCAAGATCGCCGGCGATAAGTTCGACGAGGCCATCATCAAATATATCCGCCGGCGGCACAATGTGCTCATCGGCGAGCGTACCGCCGAGGAGCTGAAGATGCAGATCGGCTGCGTCTTCCCCCCGGAGGAGGAGAAGAGCATGAGCCTGAAGGCCCGCAGCCTGATGACCGGCCTGCCCCAGGTCTTTACCGTCACCTCCAGCGAGATGATCGAGGCCTTTGAGGAGCCCTCCACCCGCATCCTGGAGGCCATCCACGGCGTGCTGGAGCGCACGCCCCCCGAGCTGGTGGCGGACATCTCCAACAACGGCATCGTCATGACCGGCGGCGGCTCCCTGGTGCAGGGCTTTGACAAACTCATCGAGTCCCATACCGGCATCGAGACCCACGTGGCTGACGACGCCATCTCCTGCGTGGCCTATGGCACCGGCAAGAGCCTGGAGAGCCTGGACAGCATGCAGGACGGCACCATCAATCTCTCCCGCCGCAAGCAGCTCAACGGGTAAGGGAGAAAAACAGGAAAAACGCCCAGTTCGCGTGAACTGGGCGTTTTTTTGTAAAAATGACGGGAAGATGAGGGCGCGTGGAACCGCCGCTCTCCGGGGGGGCGTTGAAGCGGCGTCAGTCCTTGAGCAGGGCTTCGCCGGCGGTGTAGATGTCCCCGGCGCCCACGGTGAGGATCAGGTCGCCGGGCCGGGCCAGCTCCCGGAGCCGGGCGGTGAGGGCCTTCAGGGTGGGGAAGTACTCGCTGCCCGGGATCTTCTCGCAGAGATCCTTGGAGGAGATGCCCAGATCGTTGTCCTCCCGGGCGGCGAAGATCTCCGCCAGCAGAGTTACATCGGGCAGGGAGAGCACCTCCACAAATTCCTGGAAGAGAGCGTGGGTGCGGGAATAGGTGTGGGGCTGGAAGGCGCAGATGACCCGCTGGTAGCCCAGATTCATGGCGGTGTCCAGCAGGGCCTTGACCTCGCTGGGGTGGTGGGCGTAGTCGTCGTAGACCGCCGCGCCGTTGTACGTTCCCTTCTTCTCAAACCGGCGGCCCGCCCCCCGGAAAGCGGCCAGACCCTTCTCCACCGCCTCGTGGGGCACCCCCAGAGAGATGCAGGCGGCGGCGGCGGCCAGGGCGTTGCGCACGTTGTGCTCGCCGGGGATCTGGAGCTTTACGTGGGCGAAGCGCTCGCCCCGGAAGACGATGTCGAACACGGGCAGGCCGTGGTCGTAGGTGAGGCCCTGGGCGTGAACGTCCCCCTCGGCAAGGCCGAAGGTGAGGATGGGCCGCTTTTCCCCTTTGAGGGTGGTCATGGTGTTCCCGTCGTCCCGGTTGGCCACGATAAGGCCGGTCTTCTCCGGCACCAGGTCGGCAAAGGCCCGGAAGGAGTGCTCCACGTCCTCCAGATCCTTGAAGAAGTCCAGATGGTCGGCGTCCACATTCAGGATCACGGCGATGGTGGGGAAAAAGGAGAGGAAAGAGTTGCAGTATTCGCAGCTTTCCAGTACAATGGTATCGCCGTGCCCCACCCGGTGGCCCGCCCCCAGCAGGGGCAGGGTGCCGCCGATCATCACCGTGGGATCCAGTCCCGCGGCCATGATGATGTGGGTGCACATGCTGGTGGTGGTGGTCTTGCCGTGGGTGCCGGAGACGCACAGGGCGTTCTTGTAGCCCTTCATAATGGCGCCCCAGGCCTGGGCCCGCTCAAAAACAGGGATGCCCCGGGCCCGGGCCCCGGAGATCTCCGGATTGTCGTCGTGGGCGGCGGCGGTGCGGATGACCAGCTCTGCCTCCCCGAGATTTTCGGCGCTGTGGCCGATAAAGACGGGAATACCCAGGGAGCGCAGGTGCTCCACAGTGGCGCTCTCCCGGGCGTCGGAGCCGGTGATGGTCATGCCCTGGCCGTGGAGAACCTCAGCCAGGGGGGCCATGGACACCCCGCCGATGCCCACCAGGTGGGCGCGGCGTCCGGGGGCGAGATAGGAGACAATATCAGCAGTTGTCATAGCGACACAACCTTTTAATGTAAGTTATGGTTCTTTGCGGCTATTATAGTTCATATGCCGGAAATTGGCAAGGTAATTCTATACAAAAGCCGGGGCAGTTATACCGGAAGGAGGGGTGGAAATGGACTGGAGAACGCTCGCTGCCGGGGCACAGGCGTGCCTGGAGCGGCTGAAATTGGCGGGGAAGGAGAGCTACCCCGTGGGGGGCTGCGTCCGGGACTTGCTGCTGGGCCGGGCGCCGGGAGATGTGGACGTTTGCACCGCCGCCCGGCCGGAAGAGGTGATGGCCCTCTTTCCAGACGCCGCCCCCACCGGGCTCAAACACGGCACCGTCACCGTTCCCACCGCCGACGGCCCCATTGAGATCACCACCTTCCGCCGGGAGGGGGGCTATGCCGACGCCCGCCACCCTGATGGGGTCAGCTTTGATGTGGGCCTCACGGAGGATCTGTCCCGGCGGGACTTCACCGTCAACGCCATGGCCCTGTCCGCCGACGGGACGGTCATCGATCCCTTCGGCGGCCGGGAGGATCTGCAAAAGAAGGTCATCCGCTGCGTGGGCGATCCGGATAAACGGTTTTCCGAGGACGCCCTGCGGATGCTCCGGGCCGTGCGCTTCGCCGCCCAGCTGGGCTTTTCCATCGAGGAGGAGACCCGCGCCGCCATAGTCCGAAACGCCTATCGGGCGGCCAGGGTCTCCCGGGAGCGGATCCGGGCGGAGATGGAGAAGATCCTTCTCTCTCCGTCGCCGGAGATGGTGGGGCAGCTGGCAGAGCTGGGGCTTTTGGATCACCTCTACCCCTTCCCCGAGGAGGTGGACTGGGCCTGCCTGGCGGCCCTGCCCGCCACACAGGCGGCGCGCTGGCGGGGGTTCTGCGCCTGCACCGGCTTTCCCATCACCGCCCTTCCTGTGGAGCGGAAGCTCCGCCGGGCGGTGGAGCACCCGGAGGCCGGCCTCATCCCCGCTCTGGCCCTCACCCCCCGGGATCTGATGACCCTGGGACTCCGAGGGCCGGAGATCAGCGCCGCCCAGAAAAAGCTGGCGCTCCATGTGCTGGAGCGGCCGGAGGACAACACCAGGGAGAAGCTGGCGCAGCTGCTGAGAGAAAAATGAGGCCGTCTTCCGGCGCCGTTCGCGCTGTGTCCGGGGGTTCATACCGCCCTTCCGCTCCGCATATAAATGCGGGGACGGGAGGGCGTTTTTTATGGACAGGAACCGAAAAAAGGAGGGCTTTCTGGAAAAGACCGCCCAGCTGCTGGAGGTGCCCGGCCAGGTGGTGGGGCTTCCCAAGGTGGAGCTGATCGGCCAGGGGGAGCTGCGTATGGAGAATCACCGGGGCATCCTGGCCTATGGCCGGGAGGAGATCCTGGTCAGCGGCGGGAAGCTCCTCATCCGGGTGAAGGGGACACAGCTGGAGCTGAAAGCCATGAATGCCGGGGAACTGCTCATCACCGGAACGATTTTGGCGGTAGAATTGGAGTGAGGTGAGGGCATGGCGGTACGAAGTGTGATAAATCTGCTCCGGGGCAGCGTGCGCCTGGAGGTGACCGGGGCCTTTCCGGAGCGGTTTTTGAACCTGTGCGCCCAGCAGGGAACAGCCTTTTGGGCGGTGGACTGGCCGGACAGCCACACCCTCCGCCTGACGGTGGCCTGGCAGGACAGGGAGGGCCTGGAGGAATTGGGAGAGCGGACGGGCTGCACTGTGGCCGAGGCGGGGAGAAAGGGAATGCCCCCCTTCCTGCTGCGGTTCAAAAAGCGGTACGCCCTGCTGGCGGGGCTGGCTCTGGCCCTGCTGGCGGTGTGCTTTCTGGGGCGGTTTGTCATGGTGGTGGATGTGGAGGGCAACGAGCAGGTGCCCACCGCCGTCATCCTTACCGAGCTGCGGCGGCTGGGGCTCCATCCCGGGGTCTACGGCCCCAGCCTCAACGTCAAGGACATCTCCAACGAGGCCCTGCTGCAGCTGGACGACCTGTCCTGGATGGCGGTGAATCTCCACGGTATCCGGGCCCAGGTGGTGGTGCGGGAGAAGATCCCCAAGCCGGAGCTGCTGGACGAGACCGTCCTGGGGGACATCGTCTCCGAGGCGGCGGGCATCGTCACCCGGGTGGAGGCGTGGTCGGGAGATCCGGCGGTGGAGGTGGGGGACACCGTTCTTGCCGGAGAGGTGCTTATCCGGGGCTCGGTGCGGATGGATCCCCCCCAGTACAGCGAGCGGGAGCCGTTGTGGATGAGCGTCCGGGCCATGGGACGGGTGGAAGGGCGCACCTGGCGCACCCTCACCGCCGCCATTCCGCTGACGGCGGAGGTGAAGGCCGCCGCCGGCGACGAAAAAAAGGGGTGGTGGATCACAATTTTGGGTCAAAGGGTCAATTTTTACCAAAATAGTGGAATTCCCTTTGAAAGATATGATAGAATAAGCAGGACATGGGAAGTGAAGCTCCCCGGCGGCGCCCTGCCCCTGGTTTTGGGCAGAGAGACCTGGCGGAGCTACGAGACGGCGGAGGCGTCCATCGACCCCGCCGCCGCCCAGGCCATGCTGGAGCAGCAGCTGCTGACGCGGCTGGATCAGCTGCTGGGCGACACGGGCCGGGAGGTGAGCCACAGCTTCTCCGCCGTGGAGGAGGACGGGCTTTTGAAGGTCACCCTCACCGCCGAATGTGAAGAGGAGCTGGGACGCTTCGTTCCCGCCTCGTGACAAGGATTTACAAAGGAGAGACCAGACATTGACGGAACAGACGATTTCCATAGAGCGGCTGGAGGAGGCGGTGAACCTCTTCGGCTCTCTGGACGAGAATGTAAAGCTGATCGAAAAGGAGCTGGGGGTCTCGGTGGTGAACCGGGCCGGAGAGCTGAAGATCTCCGGTGAGGATGGCGAGGCCGTGCTCCACGCCGTTCAGGCGGTGGAAGGCCTTCTGAAGGTCATCGGCCGGGGGGAGACCATCACCGAGCAGAACGTGCGCTATATCCTCAATCTGGTAAAGGCGGGCCACGCCGACAAGATCGGCGAGCTCTCCAACGACGTGCTGTGCGTCACCGCCAAGGGAAAGCCCATCAAGTCCAAGACCTTGGGCCAAAAGCGGTATGTGGAGGCCATCCGCAAAAACCTGGTGACCCTGGGCATCGGCCCTGCCGGCACGGGCAAGACCTATCTGGCGGTGGCCGCCGCCGTGGCCGCCTTCCGGGCAGGGGAGGTCAACCGCATCATCCTCACCCGCCCCGCCGTGGAGGCGGGGGAGCGGCTGGGCTTCCTGCCCGGCGACCTCCAGAGCAAGGTGGATCCCTACCTGCGGCCCCTCTATGACGCCCTGTTTGAAATGCTGGGGGCGGAGACTTACCAGAAATACGTGGAGCGGGGCAACATCGAGGTGGCCCCTCTGGCCTATATGCGCGGCCGCACCCTGGACGACAGCTTTATCATCCTGGACGAGGCCCAGAACACCTCCCGGGAGCAGATGAAGATGTTCCTGACGAGAATGGGCTTCGGCTCCAAGATCGTCATCACCGGCGACGTGACCCAGATCGACCTGCCGGGAGATCAGGTCAGCGGCCTGAAGGAGGCCATGCGGGTCTTAAAGGGCGTGGAGGACATCGCCATCTGCACCCTCACCGGGGCCGACGTGGTGCGTCATGTCATCGTCCAGCGGATCATCAAGGCCTACGAGCAGGACGAGGAGCGGCGGAAGCGGGACAGGCGTTAATCCCGGCAGGCTTCGGCCAGCTTCAGCCCCAGCTGAAGACCCTGGTAGAAGGAATACAAGCCGTGGGCCTGGACGGGGTCGTGGACGATGTGCTCCGGCCAGAAGGCCGGGTTGGGCGGGGTGACGAAATACTGATACAGCTCATCTACCACATCGGGGATCAGTTCTTTCATAGAGAAAACTCCTGACACGATATTATTATCGTGTTCATTATACACGATAACAGGATACGTGTCAACGGGGGGAGGAAAGAAAAAATGATTTTTAATGAGAGACTGCGGGCGCTTCGAAAAGAAAGGGGATGGACACAGCCGCAAACTGCGGAAAAGCTGTCTATCGCCTATCGGAATTATCAGCGTTTGGAGGCCGACGGGAACACCCCCAACTTTGCCAATCTGGTGCAGATCGCCGACCTGTTCGGTGTGTCCATGGACTATCTGGCGGGTCGCACCGATAACTGGGAGGTCAACCGGGGGGCAGGCCACAGAGTCCTCCTCTCCTCCGAACTGGAGGAGGAGACCACCGAAATAGAGGCCCTGCTCCGGCAGGTCATCCCCGCCGCCCTGGCGGCGGAAGGGGTGGACATGCCCTGTGAGGTGGACGTGCTCCTCACCGACGGCGCCGGCATCCACGCCATCAACCTGGCCCAGCGCGGGGTGGACGCCCCCACCGATGTGCTCAGCTTCCCCATGCTGGAGCTGGCCCCGGGGGACAAGCCCTCGCCGGCCGACGCCGATCCCGGCACGGGTCTGGTTCCCCTGGGGGATATGGTTCTGAACCTTGACAGGGTGAAGAGCCAGGGAGAGGAATACGGCCACGGCCCCAAGCGGGAGGCGGCCTATCTGGCGGTACATTCCGTGCTCCACCTGCTGGGCTATGACCACATGGACGAAGGGCCCATGAAGGCCCAGATGCGCACGCGGGAAGAGGCCATCCTGGCCCAGCTGGGCATTACGAGAGGATAGAGAGATATGGAAGAAAAACGCCTGCCGGAAAAGCAGAGGGATCTGAACCTGGACTTCATCCGGGGCCTGGCCGCCTTTTTGGTCATCGCCGTCCACTTTATGATGATGAGCGAGTTCTACTACCAGACCATGGCGGGGGGACGGATGTATCTGCTGGGCTGTGTGCGCATGGCCTTTATGAACTGCGTGCCCCTGTTCCTCCTTCTCAGCGGCTATTTGTGCTGTGAGAAGAAGCTGTCCAAGGGCTACTACCTGGGGGTGCTCCGGGTGGTGGTGGCCTATCTGCTGTGCAGCGGCGTGAGCGTCTTCTACCGCTGGTGGCGGCTGGGG
This sequence comes from Vermiculatibacterium agrestimuris, assembly GCF_943193085.1. Taxonomy (NCBI): domain Bacteria; kingdom Bacillati; phylum Bacillota; class Clostridia; order Eubacteriales; family Oscillospiraceae; genus Vermiculatibacterium; species Vermiculatibacterium agrestimuris. The sequence goes on from NZ_CALPCU010000011.1 coordinate 35,554, forward strand.
GAGGAGATGAGCCTGCTCCACGCCGGGCGCATGGTGCTGGACTACTCCGGCATTGCCACCGGATGGTACATTGAGATGTATCTGGGCCTGTTCCTGCTCATCCCCTTCCTCAACATGCTCTGGAGAGGGGCGGAGAGCAAGGGGGCCCGCAAGGCCCTCATTGTCACCCTGCTGGTTTTGGCCAGCCTTCCGGTGCTGGTGAATGTCAGGTACAGCATCCTGCCCGACTGGTGGAAGGGGATCTATCCCCTGGCCTACTACTTCCTGGGGGCCTGGTTCCGTACCTATGATACCCGCATCTCCTGGGGCAAGGGGCTTCTGGGCTTCCTGGCCGCCGTCGCCGCCGGCGGGGCACTGGTCTATGTCACCAGCCGGAACCAGATGTTCGTCTGGACGGAGGCCACCGACTGGGCGGGGCCCACGGTGGTGTGCTCGGCCTGCCTGCTGTTCCTCGTGCTCCGGCAGATCAGGTTGGACGGACTTCCCGGAGGTGTGAAGTGGTGCATTGCCAAAGGCTCGGAGCTGTCGCTGAACATCTACCTGGTGTCCTGGTGCTTCGACAACGCCTTTTACCCCGTCCTGTGGGAGAAAGTCCCCGATTTCATGGCCCGGATGCCCTTCTTCCCGGTGATGACCCTGGCGGTCTACCTCTGCTCGGCGGTGGTGGCCCAGGTTCTGGAATGGGTGGGCGGCTGGATCGTGAAAGGGGTGAAAAAGCCCCTGGAGAAATTGCTCTGAAAGAGAGGATCACCTGAATGAAGGCACAAAAGACCAAGGCCGGCATGATCGCCGTGGTGGGCCGGCCCAATGTGGGCAAGTCCACCCTCACCAACACCCTGGTGGGGGAGAAGATCGCCATCGTTTCCAACAAGCCCCAGACCACCCGCAACCGCATCTGCGCCGTGGTCAACCGGGGGGAGAGCCAGTTCGTGTTCATGGACACCCCCGGCCTCCACAAGGCCCGCACCCGGCTGGGAGACTATATGGTGGGGGTGGTGCGCCAGAGCGTCAGCGACGTGGACGCCGCCCTGCTGCTGGTGGAGCCTATCCCCAACGTAGGCGGGCCGGAGGAGGAGCTGATAGAGCGGCTGGAGAGCGCGAAGATCTCCACGGTGCTGGTCATCAACAAGATCGACACGGTGAAGAAGGAAGAGCTTCTCTCCGTCATCGCCGCCTATACGGAAAACCACAGCTTCGCCGCCGTGGTGCCCATCTCCGCCAAGGAGGGGGAAGGGGTGAGCGACCTTCTCTCCCTGCTGGAGGACTACCTTCCGGCCGGGCCTTGGCTCTTCCCCGAGGGGATGGTCACCGACCAGCCCGAGCGGCAGGTCTGCGCTGAGATTTTGCGGGAGAAGCTTCTCCTGTGCCTGGATAAGGAGGTGCCCCACGGCACCGCGGTGGAGCTGACCAAGTTTTCTGAGCGGGAGGACGAGGTCATTGAGTGCGACGCCACGATCTACTGCGAGAAGGACAGCCATAAGGGCATCATCATCGGCAAAAAGGGCGCCATGCTCAAAAAGATCTCCACCCTGGCCCGGGAGGATATGGAAAAATTTATGGGCGGGAAAATTTACCTGCAGACCTGGGTAAAGGTGAAGGAAAATTGGAGAGATAACGTCAATCTCATCCACAATTTCGGTTACCGGGAAGACTGAGAAGCGCAAAATTTCCCTGACATGTTTTTCGGCGTGTCAGGCAAGCTAACTCCAGAGAAAAAAGGAGGGCTTGTCCATGACTGCCGAGACCGCATGGAACATCTTCATTGCCACGGGACTTCCCGAGGCGTATACTGTCTACTGCCGGCTGAAGGAGGAGGAGCGTCAGGCCAAAAGCGCCTGACGCCCGATACATATGGCGCATTTGGTGACGCGGGGCCTGGTGCTCCGGGAGGTCAACTACAAAGAGAGCGACAAGATCCTTACCGTCCTGGCGGAGGGTCAGGGCAAGCGCACCGTGAAGGCCCAGGGCTGCCGGAGGAAGAACAGTCCTCTGGCGGCCCCGTCCCAGCTTTTGGTCTATTCCGAAATGACCTGGTTTGACTATCAGGATCGCTGGAGCCTGAAGGAGGCCGCCACCCTCCATGAGTTTCGGGGGGTGCGGGAGGACTTGGACAAGCTGGCGCTGGGCTCCTATTTTGCCGAGGTGGCGGAGGCGGTGGCCGAAGAGGGCGTGGAGACGCCGGGACTTTTGTCCTTGACGCTCAACTCCCTCTACGCCATGGACAAGCTGCGCCTTCCCCTGGAGCAGATCAAGGCCGCCTTCGAGATCAAGCTGTGCTGTCTGGCGGGGTATGAGCCGCTGCTGGATGCCTGCGCCGTGTGCGGCGTGGAGCCCACCCAGCCCCGGCTGAACCTGTCCGAGGGGGTGCTCCACTGCGCCCGGTGCCGGGAGGAGCTGGGGGATGTGGGCATCTCCATGCCCCTGGACGGCCCCTCTTTGGCCGCCATGCGGCATGTGGCCTATGGCGAGGCCAAGCGGCTTTTCTCCTTCCGGCTGGAGGGGGAGAGCATGGGCCGCTTCACCGGGGCGGCGGAGAGCTTTCTGCTGACCCAGCTGGAGCGGGGGTTCCGCACGCTGGATTTTTATAAATCACTGCAGGTCTGAGGAGGAGATACCCATGACCTTGGATAAAGGAGCGGCAGGAGAGAGCTACACCGTGGAAAAAATGAACCTGCCCGAGCAGGTGGAGCACCGCCTGGAGGCCCTGGGGATGACCCTGGGCACCCGGGTGTGTGTGCTGGGCAGCAAGGATAAGGGCACCCTCATTCTCAAGGTGCGGGGTACCCGGTTCGCCATAGGCCGGGGCATCACGGGAAAGATCGAGGTGGCTTGACATGGCAAAGGAATTGACCGTGGCCTTTATCGGCAACCCCAACTGCGGCAAGACCACCCTCTTCAACGCCTATACCGGGGCCAACCTGAAGGTGGCCAACTGGCCGGGCGTCACTGTGGAGCGGGTGGAGGGAGTCATGAAGGATCACGGGCTGAACATTCGCCTGGTAGATCTGCCGGGCACCTACTCCCTGACCTCCTACACCATGGAGGAGCAGGTCTCACGGGGGTTCATCCTCTCCGATGAGGTGGATGTGATCATCGACGTGGTGGACGCCTCGGCCCTGGAGCGAAACCTGTACCTCACCCTCCAGCTTTTGGAGCTGGGCAAGCCGGTGGTGGTGGCCCTCAATATGATGGACATTGTGGAGAAGCGGGGCATGGAGATCGACCTGCACCGCCTGCCCGAGATGCTGGGCACACCGGTGATCCCCGTCTCCGGCCGGAAGCGGACGGGCCTTGAGGTGCTCATGCACGCCGCCGCCCACCACGCCGGTGCGGGCCATCACGACCCCATCATCCACGAGCATGCGTGGCACGGCCACGGCCAAACCGCCCAGAGTCCCAAGCACGAGAAGTACGCCATGGTCTACGACGAGCTGATGGAGTTCCGCATCGACGCCGTGGAGACCGCCCTCAAGCGGAAGCGGCCGGAGCTGACGCCCGCCCGGTGGTACGCCATCAAGATGCTGGAGGGGGACAGGGAGCTGCGGCAGGAATATTCCGTGGACCTGCCCGACCTTTTGGAGGAGAGCTGCGAGACCGAGATCATCAACCAGAAATACGATTTCATCGAAGAGATCATGGCGGAGGTGCTGGTCCACCGGGAGGAGAAGGCGGCCAGCACCGAGAAGGCCGACCGGGTGCTGACCCATCCCATCTGGGGCCTTCCCATCTTCCTGGGCATCATGGCGGTGGTGTTTTTCCTCACCTTCACCCTGGGGGACTTTCTGGCGGCGTACTTCGAGCTGGGGATCGGCTGGTTTTCCACCCTCGTGGGGGAGACCCTCTCCCGCTGGGGGGTGGGGGAGCTGCTGGTGGCCCTTATCACCGACGGCATCATCGCCGGGGTGGGGAGCATCCTGACCCTTCTGCCCAATATCTTCATTCTCTTTTTGGCCCTGGCCTTTTTGGAGGATACGGGCTATATGGCCCGGGTGGCCTATATTATGGACGGCATTATGGGAAAGATGGGCCTGTCCGGCCGGGCCTTCCTTCCCATGGTGCTGGGCTTCGGCTGTTCGGTGCCCGCCATCATGGCCTCCCGGGCGCTGGAGAGCCGCCGGGACCGGTTTAAGGTCATGCTGGTGACCCCCTTCATGTCCTGCTCGGCAAGGCTCCCCATCTACATCCTCTTCTCCCAGCTCTTTTTTGAGCGGTATGCCATGCTGGCGGCCTACTCCATGTATCTCATCGGTATCTTGGTGGCGCTGTTGGTGGCTCTCGTCATCCACACCGCCGAGCGGCGCACCGGCCGGGCGCGCAACGACCTGCTTATCGAGCTGCCCGAGTACAAGATGCCCTCTGGGCGGACAGTGGCGGTCTACGTGTGGGAGAAGGTGAAGGATTACCTCACCAAGGCGGGCACCATCATCTTCGCCGCCTCGGTGATCTTGTGGTTCGTGCTCAACTTCGGCCCCGCCGGCTATACCGCCGCCATGGACGACAGCTTTGCCAGCCTCATTGGCCGGGCGCTGGCTCCGGTGATGGCCCCGGCGGGACTGGGGTTCTGGCCCGTGGTGGTGGCGCTGATCGCCGGCGTATCCGCCAAGGAGGTGGTGGTCTCCTCCACCGCCATCCTGTTCCGGGTGAGCAACGTCAACTCCGCCGCCGGGATGGCGGCCGTCCACGCGGGACTGTCCGCCCTGGGCTTCGGGCCGCTCAACGCTTACTGCATGATGGTCTTCTGCCTGCTCTATGTCCCCTGCGCGGCCACCATCGGAGTCATCCGCCGGGAGTCGGGCAATTGGAAGTGGACTGCCTTTTCCGTGTGCTTCCAGGTGGCGGTGGCCTATGGTATGAGCGTCCTGATCTATCAGGTCGGCGGACTGTTTTTGAGATGAACAGGGCGGACGCATTTGCGCCCGCCCCGGCACGGGAATTGAGGTATGCTATGAAAGACGAATTATTTGAAAAATCCATGCTTACCCTGGAGCTGCCCAAGATCCTGGAGCTGCTGGCAAACGAGGCGGTGACCGAGGAGGGAAAGGAGCGGTGCCTGGCGCTGCGGCCCTTTATCGACGCCGACGACGTACAGCGTGCCCTCCATGAGACCTCCGCCGCGGTGGATCTGGTCGCCCTCCGGGGCGCCCCCTATTTCGGCGGGGTGAAGCCGGTGCGCGCCTGTCTCCAGCGGGCGGATATGGGGGGCGCGCTGAACACCCGGGAGCTGCTGGGGATCGCGGCGGTGCTCCGGTGCGCCAGAGGGTGCATCGAGTATGCCGCCGGGGGGGAGAAGACTCCCATTGATCCGCTTTTCAAGGGCCTGACAGCCAACCGCTTTCTGGAGGAGCAGATCTCCGGCTCCATCCTCTCCGAGGAGGAGATCGCCGACGCCGCCAGTCCGGAGCTTGCCGACATCCGCCGGAAGAAGCGGGCGGCGGCGGGGAAGGTGCGGGACATTTTGCAGAAGCTCATCTCCTCCAACCAGTCCAAATACCTGCAGGAGAACATCATCACCCAGCGCAACGGGCGGTATGTGGTGCCGGTCAAGTCCGAGCACAAAAACGACGTGCCCGGCCTGGTTCACGACCTCTCCGCCAGCGGCGGCACCTTCTTCATCGAGCCTATGGGGGTGGTGAAGGCCAACAATGAGCTGCGGGAGCTGGAGGCCAAGGAGGAGAAGGAGATCGAGCGTATCCTGGCCCAGCTCTCGGCGGAGTGCGCCGCCCACAGGGAGGACATCGCCCAGGACTACGACCTTATCATCCTGCTGGATGTGGTCTTCGCCAAGGCGGGGCTGTCCCTGCGGATGCGGGGGATGTCCCCCAGGATCGTGGAGCGGGGTGTCTCCTTTGAAAGCGCCCGCCATCCCCTGCTGGATCGGGACACGGCGGTGCGCAACGATCTGCGCCTGGGGGAGGACTTCGACACCCTGGTGGTCACCGGCCCCAACACCGGCGGCAAGACGGTGACGCTGAAGACCCTGGGCCTTCTGGTGCTCATGGCCCAGTGCGGCCTCCACATCCCCGCCGGAGGGGACAGCCATATGCGGGTGTTCCGCCGGGTGCTCTCCGATATCGGAGACGAGCAGTCCATCGCCCAGAGCCTGTCCACCTTCTCCTCCCACATGACCAACATTGTGGGGATGCTCGCCGAGGCGGACGAGGACACCCTCATCCTCTTTGACGAGCTGGGGGCGGGCACCGACCCGGTGGAGGGGGCCGCCCTGGCGGCGGCCGTCATCGAGGAGGCCCGCTCTCTGGGCTGCCTGGTGGCCGCCACCACCCACTACGCCGAGCTGAAGGTCTACGCCATGACCACCCCCGGGGTGGAGAACGCCTCCTGCGAGTTTAACGTAGAGACCCTGGCCCCCACCTACAAGCTGCTTATCGGCATCCCCGGCAAGTCCAACGCCTTTGCCATCTCCCGGCGGTTAGGGCTCCCCGAGCATGTCATCGACGCGGCGGCGGGGCGGGTGAACGCCGAGAACATCCGGTTCGAGGATGTGCTCACCCAGCTGGATCGCCAGCGGCAGGAGATGGAGAAGGAGAAGGAGGCCGCCCGGCTGCTCCGCCGGGAGACCGAGGAGGCAAAGCAGAAGGCCACCCAGTACCGGGACGACCTGGAAAAGCAGCGCTCCAAGGCGGTGGAGCGGGCCCAGGCCGAGGCCCGGATCATTCTGGAGGAGGCGCGCCGGGCCGCCGACGAGACCTTCCAGGAACTGGACGACATGCGGAAAAAGAGCAAACAGGAGCTGGACGCCCAGCGGGTCAACGAGGCCCGCACCGGCCTGCGCCGCCGGCTCAACGCCGCCGAGGACGCCCTGGGCCAGCGGCCGGAGACGCCTCCGCCGCCCCCCACCCGCCCCGCGGTGAAGGGGGACACGGTGGAGCTGGTGAAGATGCCGGGCACCAAGGCCGTGGTGCTGGATGTGAAGAAGGATGGCACCCTGCAGCTCCAGGCGGGCATTTTGAAGCTCACCGCCAGCCAGGCCGAGGTGCGGGTGACCCAGGGGGAGACCGAGCAGTCGGTAAAGCGCATCGTCTCCCGGGCCACCCACCAGCTGCGCTCCCTGGGGGCCTCCCCGGAGGTGGATCTCCGGGGCATGACGGGGGACGAGGCGGTGGTAGAGCTGGACCGGTTCCTGGATCAGGCCGTCATGGGCAAGCTCCAGGAGGTGCGCATCATCCACGGCAAGGGCACCGGCGCGGTGCGCGCGGCGGTGCGGGAGCATCTCAAGCGCAGCCGCTATGTCAAGTCCTTCCGTCCCGGCCGCTATGGAGAAGGGGAGGACGGCGTGACCGTCGCGGAGCTGAAGTGAGAAACCGTGTCCCCGTTGCATCGCCCTGTGGGGTTTTGCATAAGCCGGTGGCTTTTATTTGTGTATTTTGCCGTTGACGGCAGGGGATAAATTTGCTATTCTATTACCACAGTACAAGTGTGCTTGGGGGGAAATCGCTATGTATATGAAGGAAGCTACCGTAAACAATCAGGTGGGTCTTCACGCCCGTCCGGCCACTTTCTTTATCCAGAAGGCCAACGAATTCAAGTGCTCTATCTGGGTGGAGAAGGATGAGCGCCGGGTGAACGCCAAGAGCCTGTTGGGCGTTTTGTCCCTTGGTATCGTCAAGGGTACCGCCATCAACCTGATCGCCGACGGCGCCGACGAGAAGGAGGCCGTCGAGGCCCTCGTGGAGCTGATCTCCGGCAACTTTGAGGACTGAGCAAATACCCAACAACGCGCAGAAAAAAGCGCCGCGAACGCGGCGCTTTTTTTGACGATTGCGCGTCTTTTCGCGCAGAGCCTGGAGAGAGGGGAGGGGGAAGGCGTGGTCTGCAGTCAGTGTCCCAGAAATTGCGGCGCGGCGCGGGGAGAGACCGCCCCGGGCGGCGTGTGCGCCATGCCCCGGCAGGCGGTGGTGGCCCGGGCGGCCCTCCACCATTGGGAGGAGCCGCCCATTTCCGGCACCCGGGGGGCGGGGACGGTGTTTTTCTCCGGCTGTAACCTGCGGTGCGTGTTCTGTCAGAACAGCGCCATCAGCCAGGCGGGCTATGGGAAGCCTGTTACGGTGGAGCGGCTTCGGGAGATCTTCCGGGAGCTCGTTGCCCAGGGGGCCCACAACATCGACCTTGTGACCCCCACCCACTTTACCCATGTGATCCTGGAGGCTTTGGAGGAGCCCCTTCCCGTGCCCGTGGTGTGGAACAGCGGCGGCTATGAGAAGGTGGAGACCCTGCAAAGGCTGGAGGGGAAGGTGCAGGTCTACCTGCCCGACCTGAAATATTTGGATCCCCAGCGGGCCCGGCGTTACTCCGCGGCCCCTGATTACCCGGCGGTGGCCGCCGCCGCCATCCGGGAGATGGTTCGCCAGACCGGCCCCTGTGTTTTTGACGGCGACGGGCTTATCCGGCGGGGGGTCGTCATCCGCCACCTGCTCCTCCCCGGCGGCCTTCCGGAGGCCAGGGCGGTGATGGACTGGGTGGGGGAGACCTTCCCCCGGGGAGAGGTATATTTTTCCCTCATGAGCCAGTATGTGCCCCTGGGAAGGGCGGGTCAGTACCCGGAGATCGACCGGCGGCTGCGCCGGAGCGAGATCCAAGCCGCCCAGGAATATATGGCGGCGCTGGCGCTGCCCGGCTTCACCCAGGACGCCGACTCGGCCACAGGGGAGTATGTTCCCCATTTCGACTTGACAGGAGTGTGATACCATGTCTGTGCTGACAGGACAACAGGAGCGGCTGCGTATCCTGTGGCGTCTGTCCTGGCCGGCCATCATCGAGCAGGTGCTGGGCACCATGGTGAGCTATGTGGACGCCGCCATGGTAGGGGTGCTGGGCGCGGTGGGTTCCGCCGCCGTGTCGGTGAACGGCCCGCCCATCTGGCTGCTCAACGGTATTCTGGCCGGAGTGGGCGTGGGTTACTCGGTCCAGGTCTCCAACGCTGTGGGGGCAAACGCCCCCCAGCGGGTGCGGAAGGTCATCCGGCAGGCCTTTCTGGCGGCGCTGATCTGCGGCCTTGCGGCCTGCGGGCTCTATGAAGTGCTGGGGGGCTATCTTCCCCGGTGGCTGGGGGCCAAGCCGGAGGTGCTCCCCCACGCCGTCCACTACATCCGCATCTACTGCGCCGCCATGCCCTTCAACGCCCTGCTGATTGTCTTCGCGGCGGTGCTGCGGTGTATGGGCAACACCAAGACACCGCTTTTGTTCAATACCGCCGCCAACCTGGCCAATATGGTGCTGAACTTCTTTCTTATCTATCCCACCCGGGAGTGGAACGGCCTGACCATCCCTGGCGCGGGCTGGGGTGTGGAGGGAGCGGCGGTGGCCACCGCCGCGTCCATTGTCTGCGCCGGCGTGCCCGCGGCCATCGCCGCCTTCCGTCAGGGACAGTATACCACCTCCCTCCGGGAGGGACTGCAGCCGGATAGGATGATCATCTTCCGGGCTGTCCACCTGGGCTTCCCCTCCGCCCTGGAGCGGGCGGTGGTGAACCTGGGGCAGATCGCCATGACAGGACTGGTGGGACACGCCCTCACCACCGCTGCCCTGGCGGCCAACAACATCGCCACCACCGCCGAGGGGCTGTGTTATCTGCCCGCCTACGGCATCGGCTACGCCGCCATCGCGCTGGTGGGACAGGCGGTGGGGGCGGGGAGCAGGGAGGACGCCAAGGCCTACGGAGACCTGACGGCTATTCTGGGCTCCTTTCTGTGTCTGGTCACCGGCACCGCCCTCTTCCTCTTCGCGACGCCTCTGGCCTCCCTGTTCAACTCCGACGCCCAAGTGGTGGCGGAGGCCGCCCTGGCCCTGCGGGTGGTGGCCTTTGCCGAGCCCTTCTTCGCCCTGTCCATCATCCTCACAAGCGCCCTGCGGGGGGCGGACGATGTGCGCTTCCCCATGATGGTGGGCCTGGCGGGAATGTGGTTTATCCGGGTGCCCCTGGCCTGTCTGCTGGTGCTCCGCTTTTCGTGGGGCCTGGCGGGGGTGTGGTTCGCCATGTCCATGGATCTCGTCCTGCGGGGCGTGCTGTGCGCCTTGCGCTGGCGGAAGGGCAAGTGGGTGGCCCTGTCCGGGCTGGAAGGATAAAAAAGCTCCGAGCCAAGCGGCTCGGAGCTTTTTTTATTTATTTTCGCCGGAAGATCATGGACAGGGCGAAGTATACCGCCAGATACAGGGTGATGGCCGCCCCGGCGGAGGCGCCGATGTAATAGGAGGTCATCAGCCCCGCCACGGAGCAGAGCAGAGCGCCCGCCACGGAGAAGAGGTGATACTGCCGGGTGTTCCGGGCCAGGTTTCGGGCGGAGGCGGCGGGGAGCACCAGCAGGGAGTTGATGACCAGCAGGCCCACCCAGGTCATGGACAGGGTGACCACCACGGCGATGGCGGCGTTCAAGACCGCCTCCTGCCAGAAGACCTTCACGCCCCGGCTGTCCGCCAGGGCGGGGTGGAGGGCGGAGAGGAGGAGGGTGTTGTAGGCGCAGACCCACAGCACCAGAATGACCGCCAGGATCCCGGCCAGCAGGGCGATCTTGGCCGGCTCCACGCTCAGGATATCGCCGATGAGCAGGGCATTGAATTTGGTGAAGGAGCCGCCCCCCAGGGTGGCGATGAAGATGCCCAGGGCCACGGCGGTGGAGGAGAAGACCCCGATGACCGTGTCGCTGGCCAGGGCGCTTTTGCGGCGGATGAGGGTGAACAGCAGGGAAAACACCAGGGCGAAGGCCACCGCGGCCCACATGGGTTCTCCCAGGCCGCACAGGGAGCCGATGGCAATGCCGGTAAAGGCGGAGTGGCCCAGGGCGTCGGAGAAGAAGCTCATGCGGCTTTGCACCACCATGGTGGAGAGAAGACCGAAGAGGGGGGCGATGACCAGTACGGCCAGCAGGGCGTTTTTCATAAAGAACAGATGTCCCGGCTGGGCCCACTCAAAGGGGAGCAGAGCCACCAGGGAATACCACAGCGCCATCACACCGCCCCCTTTCCCAGGCGCAGGCGGAAGACCTGCGCAAAAGCGGAGGAGGAGAGGACTTCTCCCGGCCCGCCCACGGCCAGAACGGTGTTTTGCAGGAGGATGACCTTGTCGGCAAAGCTCTCCAGTGTGGCGAAATCATGGGTGGACAGGAGGATGGACAGGTCATACTTGTCCCGCAGCTCGTCCAGCATGTCCAGAAGCTGGCGCTCCCCGTCGATGTCCACCCCGGACAGAGGCTCGTCCAGGATGAGGATGTGGGGCACCGGCTCCAGGGCCAGGGCCATGAGCACCCGCTGTAGCTCCCCTCCGGACAGGGCGCCGACGCGCTTGTCCATCAGGCCCTCGGCGTGGGTGCGCTCCAGACACTGGCGCACCCGCTCCCGGAGCTTTTGCGGGATGGGGAGGAACACAGGCCAGTCCGCCACCGCGGCGGCGAAGAAGTCCAGCACGCTCACCGGATCCCCCCGGTCAAAGGCGGGAGACTGGGGCACATAGCCGATAACGGGGCGGCTCTTCTTACCGTCGGAGCGCTGGAAGCGGATGTCGCCGGAGTGGGGCAGCTGCCCCAAAATGGCCTTAAAGAGGGAGGACTTCCCCGCCCCGTTGGGGCCGATGAGGGCGGCGATCTCCCCGCAGTGGAGGTGGAAGGAGACGTTGTGGAGCAGCTCCGCCTCTCCCACGCTGACCCCCACCTCCTTCAGCTCCAGGCAGCACAGCCCTTCGCAGCCATTACAGTTTTCGTGCTTGTGAATACTCATTGGAGAGCCTCCCGGACGGTTTCTATGTTGGCGTGCAGAGCGTTGAGATAGGCGGGAAAGCCCGTCTCCTGGCCGGACATGAGCATGTCCAGCTCGTAAATTTCGCAGCCCGTCTCCCGGGCGATGACCTCCGCCGTGGCCCGGGAGCCGTTTTTCTCCACGAAGATGGCGGGGATGTGGTATTCCTCGATGAGGGCCGCGATCTCTTTGATCTCGGCGGCGGAGGCGGTGGAGCCTTCCTCCTCCTCGATGGCCTTGAGAAGGGTCAGGGAGCAGGCGTCGGCAAAGTACTGGAACCCATCGTGGAAGGTGATGAGATAGGGACAGGACAGCTCCCCCAAAAGCTCCCTGGGATCCGGGAGCTGGTAGTCCGTATGGGGGCTGATGGGCCCGGTGTACTCCTCCAGAGCCGAACACAGACTGTTCCTGACCATGAGGCCCCACAGAGGATCCATCCAGTAGTGGGGGTCATACTCCTCCTCGTGGTCGTGGCCGTCGTGTCCCGCATGCTCTAAGGTGGGCAGCAGGTCGATCCCCTCGGAGCAGTCGATGACCGCCGCATCGGAGGCGGCCAGGGCGTCGGCCATAAAATCCTCCAGCCCCGCGCCGTTTATGACGATCACGTCGGCCCCCTCAATGGCCTTCATGTCCTCCACCGTCAGGGTGTAGTCGTGGAGACAGGAGGTCTGGGAGTTGACCAAAAGCGTCACCTCCACGTCCTCCACCCCCCCGGTGAGGTCGGTGGTAAAGAGATAGAGCGGGTAGGTGGTACACAGGATATGGAGGGCGCTGTCCTCCTGCTTTGGGGCCTGGCGGCACCCGGGCAGGAGCAGCAGGGCCGCGAAAAAGACGGCATACAGACGTTTGCGCATAAGGGGCCTCCTTTTTTACAGCAGGGTGGCGTCCTCCACCTGTCCCTCCTGGGTCAGGAAAAGTTGGGCGGGAGGGACTTGGGAGGAGAAGAGGGTGGGGGAGAGGGTGGCGCCATAGCTTCCGGCGTGGGTGAGGGCCACCGCGTCCCCCACCTCCAGCCGGGGCAGGGTCACGTCCCGGGCGATGACGTCGGCGGCGGTGCACAGACTGCCCACCAGGGTCACCGTCTCGGTCTCCGCCGCGGCGCTGAGGGCCAGCAGCCGGAAGGGCTCGGTGCAGGTGAAGAGGGGCTCGCAGGGGGCAGGGTGGGGGGAATAGCCCTCCGCCATCCGGGCCAGACAGGGCCGCAGGAAGCCGTTGAGGGTGGCGTTCAGGATCACAAAGGTCTCGCCCCGGGACACCTTCTTGTCCATGACCCGGGTCACGTAGACGCCGCTGGGCCCCGCCACATACCGGCCCGTCTCCAGAAGAAGGCGGGTCTGGGGCAGCCGGGTCTTCAGGGCCTGGAGGGTCTCCCCCAGGGCGGCGGTATCCAGCTCGGCGTCCTCTGGGGCGTAGGGGATGCCCAGACCGGAGCCCAAGTTGAGAAAGTCCAGGCTCCGGCCCAGAAGGGTCTGGAACCGCAGGGCCAGGGCCAGAAGGGCCTCGTAGTATTCACACAATACCGGCGCGCGCAGCTCCTGGCTGCGGAGATGGACATGGAGGCCCGTCACCCGCACATTGGGCCAGCGGCCCTCCTGTGCCAGCGCCTCCAGGGCCTGAAGCTCGTCCACACCGAATTTGGAGGGTGCGCCTTCCCCGCCGCCGAAGCTGTAGTCGGGGTTGAGGCGCAGGCCGATGGAGACCCTTTTGTCCATTCGCTTGGCGATGGCCTGGATGCGGTCGACCTCCCCCAGACTGTCGGCCACCACGGTGGACAGGGCCAGGGCGGCGGCCAGGTCGGCCTGACTTTTACCGGGGGCGGAGTAGTAGATTTCATGGGGCACCAGGCCCAGACGGGCGGCGAGCTTTACCTCCTCCAGACTGGCGGCGTCGGCCTCGAAGCCCCGGGCGAAAAGGGTGCGAAGCACCGCGGGGGCGGGGTTGCATTTCACGGAGTAGAGAAGCTCCGCCCCGGGCAAGTCCCGGCGGAGCCGGCCGGCCCGCTGGGAGAGGGTCGTCTCCTCATAGAGGTAAAAGCTGGCGTATTCCTGGGCCAGGGCAAACAAAAGCTGCTGTTTCACGGGCGCCCGCCTCCATAAAAAATCGGATATAATAGCCCTATTTGGCTATTATATCCGATTTCCGGAAATTTGTAAAATGAGCGCTTGCTCATATGTCCCCGGTCAGCTTCAGGGCCCGGGTGGCGTTGAGGATGGCGATGACGCTGACGCCCACGTCGGCGAAGGTGGCCTCCCACATATTGGCCACGCCGAAAATGCCCATCAGCAGGAAGACGGCCTTCACCGCCAGGGCGAAGACGATGTTCTGGTTGGCGATGCGCAGGGTTCTCCGGGCCATGGCGATGGCCTGGGAGAGCTTGGAGGGCTTGTCGTCCATGAGCACCACGTCGGCGGCCTCAATGGCGGCGTCGCTGCCCAGGGCGCCCATGGCCACGCCCACATCGGCCCGGGAGAGGACGGGAGCGTCGTTGATGCCGTCCCCCACGAAGACCAACACGCCCTTGGGCGTCTTTTCCGCCAGCAGGGACTCCACCCGCTCCACCTTGTCAGCGGGGAGGAGCTGGGCGTGCACCTCGTCCAGGCCCAGCTCGGCGCCCACCGCCTCGCCCACGTCCTGGGCGTCGCCGGTGAGCATGACGGTCTTGCGCACGCCGGAGCGCTTCAGCCCGGCGATCGCCGGTTTGGCGTCGGACTTCACCGCGTCGGAGATGACGATGTGGCCCAGGTATTCCCCCTGGCTGGCCACGTGGACGGTGGTGCCCACCTGGTGGCAGGGGTGCCAGCTGACGCCGCAGTCCTCCATGAGCTTGCCGCTGCCCACATAGACGGTCTGCCCATCCACGTCGGCCTTCACGCCCCGGCCGGTGATCTCGGCCACATTGTCCACCCGGCTGCTGTCCAGCTCCTTGTTCCAGGCGTCCCGCAGGGAGCGGGCGATGGGGTGGTTCGACCAGCTCTCCGCCAGGGCGGCCAGCTCCAGAAGGCGGGCCTCACTGCATGCCTGGGGATGGATGGCGGTGACGTTGAACACGCCCAGGGTCAGGGTGCCCGTCTTATCGAAGACCACGATCTCGGCCCGGGCCAGGGCCTCCAGATAGTTGCTGCCCTTGACCAGAATACCCGCCTTGGAGCAGCCGCCGATGCCGCCGAAGAAGGTGAGGGGCACCGAGATGACCAGGGCGCAGGGACAGGAGATGACCAGGAAGATGAGGGCCTGCTCAAACCACTTGCTCCATGCACCGCCGCCCAGCAGGGGCGGGAGGATGGCCAGCAGTACGGCCCCGATGACCACCGCGGGGGTATAGTACCGGGCGAAGCGGGTGATAAACTGCTCCGCCCTGGCCTTTTTGGCGGTGGAGTTTTCCACCAGGTCGAGGATCTTCGCCACGGTGGAGTCCTCAAAGGCCTTGGTGGTGCGCACACGGAGAAGCCCGGAGAGGTTGACGCAGCCGGAGATCACATCGTCTCCGGGGGCCACATCACGGGGGAGAGATTCTCCGGTGAGGGCGGCGGTATTCAGGGTGGAGCTGCCCTCCAGGATGACCCCGTCGATGGGCACCCGCTCGCCGGGCTTGATGACGATGGTCTCGCCCACCGCCACCTCGTCAGGGTCTACGGTCTCCACCACGCCGTCCCGTTCCACATTGGCCTCCTCGGGACGGATGTCCATGAGGGCGGCGATGGACTGCCGGGAGCGGCCCACGGCCACCGCCTGGAACAGCTCGCCCACCTGGTAAAAGAGCATGACGAAGACCGCCTCCGGATACTCTCCGATGGCCACAGCTCCCACGGTGGCGATGGCCATGAGAAAGTTCTCGTCAAAGACCTGGCCGTGGGCGATGTTGCGGATGGCCTTCCACAAAATGTCCCAGCCGATGGTGAAATAGGGGATGAGATAGAGGAGGATGGCGGGGATGGGCAGCCTGGAGGACGCCGGCACCGCCGCCACAAGAAGGGCGGCGGCGATGAGGATACGCCACAGGGTGTGTTTTTGCTTTTTGTTCATAGTACGTCCCTCCTTGGGATCAGTCGGGCTTTTGGCATACGGCCAGACCCACCGGAAGCGCGCCCACCACCCGGCTGACCTGCACCGGCAGGCCCATATCCAGAAGGAAGGCCCGGTAGGAGCCCAGGGTGAATTTCCAGTAGGGCCGGAAGCCGAAATACTGGTAGAGGGAGAGGAAAGGCCGGAAGAGGGCGCTGGTCTCCCCCTGGAGATAGGTGGGCAGGATGAGCATCCCGCCGGGGGCGGTGACCCGCCACAGCTCCCGCACTGCCTCCTCCGGCCGCAGCAGGAGGTGGAGCACGTTGGCGGCGATGACCACATTATAGGTGCCGTCCCCCTCAGGCAGGGCGGTCAAGTCCCGCAGGGAAAAGGAGATGTTGTTCTTTCCCCGGCGCCTGGCCTTCTTCTCCGCTCTGGCGAGCATGGCGGGGGAGAGGTCGGTGCACATCACCGCCCCCGCCCGCTCCGCGGCCGCCAGGGAAAATTCCCCCGTGCCCGCGGCGCAGTCCAATACCGAAGCCCACTGGGGGATGAGCGCGCCCACCCGGCGGGCGGTCTCGGCGTTGGCCTTGCGGTTGAGCCGCTCTGCCAGATCGTAGACCTTGGCGGTCTTATCCCAGAAGGTCATGTTCAGAGAAGAATGGTGCAGTCGGGTTCTACCTTTTTGCAGACCTTTACCACCTGGGCCATGATATCGTCAAACCGGGCGTCGTCGGCCTCGATGGTGAGCTTCTGCTGAATGAAGCTGACGGTGGCGGCGCCGACGCCGTCGATGCGGTTGATGGCCTCCTCCATTTTGGCCGCGCAGTTGGCGCAGTCCAGATCCATGAGCTTGAATTTCTTTTTCATCATGTTGTCCTCCTATTATTCCTCAATGTGCTCCATACCCTGCGCCAGGATGGTCACCACGTGCTCGTCGGCCAGGGAGTAGAAAATGGTTTTGCCCTCCCGGCGGTACTTTACCAGCTTGGACTGCTTCAGCGCCCGGAGCTGGTGGGACACCGCCGACTGGGTCATACCCAGCAGCTGGGTGATGGCTCCCACGCACAGCTCCGATTCGTACAGCGCGTAGAGGATCTTGATGCGGGTGGAATCGGCAAAGATGCGGAAGAGATCCGCCAGGTCGTAGAGGATGTCGTCCTCCGGCAGCTGCGCGCTGACCCGGCGCACCGCCTCCGTGTGGTCGTGGCCCGCTTCGCACCCCTGCATTTCAGCGGTGGGCTCTCTCATATCGTCCACAGGGAAGCCTCCTTTCTCACAAACATATGAATAAATGCTCATATGTTTGTCTGCCTATATCATACACCTTTTCCCGCCGTTGTCAATAGCTCGGAAAAAAGAAATTGAGGAATTGCCCCTTTTCTTCAGGGGATACTATGAAAAATTTCGTTGGAAGGAGCGTGTCCCATGGTCAACATCCAAAAGGCCGCCGTTATCGGCTGTGGTTTTGTGGGTTCGTCCATCGCCTTTGCCCTGACCCAGACCGGAGTTTTTTCTGAGCTGGCGCTTATCGACGTGAACCGGGAAAAGGCGGAGGGGGAGGCCATGGATCTCTCCCATGGCCTGCCCTTTGCTCGGCCCATGAAGATATTCGCCGGGGATTATCCCGACCTGCGCGAGTGCGCCCTCATCGTTATCACGGCGGGCGCCAACCAGAAGCCTGAGGAGACTCGATTGGATCTGGTGCACAAAAATGTTGCCATACTCAAGTCCGTCATTCCCCAGATCGTTCGCTATAACCGGGAGGCCATTCTGCTGATCGTCTCCAATCCGGTGGACATCCTGACCTGGGTGGCTCAGAAGCTCTCAGGGCTCCCCGCCCGGCAGGTCATCGGCTCCGGCACCGTGCTGGATACCGCCCGGCTCAAGTACCTGCTCAGTCAGCACCTGAACGTGGACGCCCGCAGCGTCCACGCCGTCATCGTGGGGGAGCACGGGGACAGCGAGCTGGCAGTGTGGAGCGGGGCTAACGTCTCCGGGGTGGATCTGGATCATTTCTGCGAGCTGTGCGGCCACACCGCCCACCGGGAGAACATGGAGCGCATCTACCGGGATGTACGGGACTCGGCCTACGAGATCATTGAGAAGAAGGGAGCGACCTATTACGGCATCGCCGCCGCGGTGAAGCGCCTTGCCCTGTGCATCGTGCGCGACGAACACTCGGTGCTTCCGGTGTCCGCCCAGCTGGGCGGGCTCTACGGGGTGGAGGATCTGTGCATGAGCGTTCCCGCCGTGGTGGGCCGCTCCGGGGTGGAACGGGTGCTGGAGATCGAGCTGTCGCCAGAGGAGAGCCGGGCCTTTCACGCCTCCGCCGTCACCCTGCGCCAGGTGGCGGATCAGCTGGGGCTGTAAAAGAAAAAGGGACGCCGCTTTGTAAGCGGCGTCCCTTTTTGTTATGGCTCTCCTCAACCCAGCAGGGCGGTCAAATTGCAGCTGACGATGAGGGTGGAGAAGACGATGGAGACAGTGGAGCACAGCTTGATGAGAATGTTCAGGGAGGGGCCGGCGGTGTCCTTAAAGGGATCGCCCACCGTGTCGCCGATGACGGCGGCCTTATGCTGCTCGGAGCCCTTGCCTCCATGGGTGCCGGTCTCGATGTACTTCTTGGCGTTATCCCAGGCGCCGCCGGCGTTGGACATGAACACCGCCAGGGCGAAGCCGGAGACGGTGACGCCGCCCAGCAGGCCCACCACGGCCTCAGGGCCCAGCAGAAGGCCGGTGACCACGGGGACGATGATGGCCAGCAGGGAGGGCTTGACCATCTCGTGAAGGGCGCCCTTGGTGCACAGATCTACGCAGGAGGCGTAGTCCGGGTCGGCGGCGCTGTCCATGATGCCAGGGATGTCCCGGAACTGGCGGCGCACCTCCACCACGATGGACTGGGCTGCCCGCTGGACGCCGGACATGGTGAGGGAGGCGAAGACGAAGGTGAGCATCACGCCCACGAAGATACCCACCAGCACGGCGGGATTGGTCAGCTCAAGATCGAGCGCGGCGGTCTTGCCCTTGACCACGTCCACATAGCTCACCAGCAGGGCCAGGGCGGTGAGGGCGGCGGAGCCGATGGCGAAGCCCTTGCCGGTGGCGGCGGTGGTGTTGCCCAGGGAGTCCAGCGCGTCGGTGCGCTCCCGCACCTCGGCGCCCAGGCCCGCCATCTCGGCGATGCCGCCGGCGTTGTCGGCCACGGGGCCGTAAGCGTCGGTGGCCAGGGTGATGCCCAGGGTGGAGAGCATGCCCACCGCGGCGATGCCGATGCCGTAGAGGCCCCTGGCGAAGCTGCCCTCATAGAGGGCCTGGTCGGCGGTATTCAGGCTGCCGCCGGCGGCCACGAAGGCCACGATGATGGCCACAGAGATGATGACGATGGGGGCGGCGGTAGACTTCATACCCAGGCTCAGGCCGCCGATGATGGTGGTGGCGGAGCCGGTCTCGGTAGCGGCGGCCAGGGTCTGGGTGGGCTTATAGGTGTCGGAGGTGTAAACCTCGGTAAAGTAGCCAATGGCACAGCCGGCCACCAGGCCGATGAGAATGGCGATGTAAGCCCGGAAGGAGCCCATGAGCAGGTATGTCACCGGGGCGCACACCACAGCGGCCAGGGCCGCGGCGGAGTAGGTGCCCTTGCGGAGCGTCTGGAGCAGGGAGCGCTGGTCGGCCTGCTCCCTGGTCTTGATGAGGAAGGAGCCCAGCAGGGAGCACAGCACGCCCACCACGGCCACCGCCAGGGGCAGCAGCATGGCCCGCCAGGCCAGGCCGTCGGCGGCAAAGGCGGAGGCGCCCAGAGCGAAGGTGGCCAGGATGGAGCCTACATAGCTCTCGTAGAGGTCGGCTCCCATGCCGGCCACGTCGCCCACATTGTCACCCACATTGTCGGCGATGGTGGCGGGGTTGCGGGGGTCGTCCTCGGGGATGCCGGCCTCCACCTTGCCCACCAGGTCGGCGCCCACGTCGGCAGCCTTGGTGTAGATACCGCCGCCCACCCGGGCGAAGAGGGCCATGAAGGAGGCGCCCATGCCAAACATGACCATGGTCTGGGCGATCTGCACCGCGTCATATCCGGCGCCATAGCGCAGGATGTGGAACCACACCGTTACGTCCAGAAGGCCCAGGCCCACCACAGTGAAGCCCATGACGGTACCCGAGGAGAAGGCCACGTTCAGGCCCCGGTTCAGGCTCTCGTGGGCGGCGTTGGCGGTGCGGGCGTTGGAGCTGGTGGCGATTTTCATGCCGATAAAACCGCTCAGGGCGGAGTAGATGCCGCCGGTGAGGAAGGCGAAGGGGATGAACCAGTTGTCCAGCATCCCGGCATAGGCCAGGCCCAGCAGCAGGGCGAAGACGATCAGAAAAATGAGAAATACGGTCTTATACTGCCGGCGAAGGTAGGCATTGGCGCCCTGCCGGATGGAGGCGGCCAGTTTTTTCATTCGCTCCGTGCCCTCTGAGAACTTCAGAACCTTGTTTCTCTGCATAAAAGCAAAGACGAGCGCCACGACGGCGCCCACAAATCCGATCCAAAACATATCCTCAATGTGCATAGATCCATCTCCTTTTTGCGAGGTTTTTGAACCCTTGGTATAAACAAAAGTGTATCAAACGAAACTGCACATTTCAAGAGAAGAAAAAATTTTGTGAGCCATTTCGGCATATATTTCCATAAGTGACAACAATAAGAAAAAGAGAAGAATTTTTTTGTGCAGAACTTGCAAAAACGACGAATCGGTGATATGATATACTGTGTAGTTTCTTTTTTGGACAATTGAGTGAGAAAAGAGGCGGTCTTTATGCAGGAGCATGAGCTGCAATTCCATATCAAATGTAAGGAAGGGGACGTGGGCCGGTACTGTTTTCTCCCAGGGGATCCCGGCCGGTGCGAGATCATTGCCGCTTACTTTGACGACCCGGTAAAGGTGCAGCAAAACCGGGAGTATGTGGTCTATACCGGCACGCTTCTGGGGGAGAAGGTCAGCGTCTGTTCCACCGGGATCGGCGGGCCCTCGGCGGTCATCGCCATGGAGGAGCTCCACAATATCGGCGCGGACACCTTCATCCGGGTGGGCACCTGCGGCGGCATTGCCCTGAAGGTGCAGTCCGACGATGTGGTCATCGCCACCGGCGCCATCCGCCACGAGGGGGCCAGCCGGGAGTACGCCCCCATCGAGTTCCCGGCGGTGAGCGACTATACCGTGCAGGAGGCGCTGGTGCAGGCGGCCAAGAACCTGGGCAAACCCTGGCATGCCGGCGTGGTGCAGTGCAAGGATTCCTTTTACGGCCAGCACGACCCCAAGCGGATGCCCGTCAGCTATGAGCTGCTGAACAAATGGGAGGCGTGGAAACGGCTGGGGGTATTGGCCTCCGAGATGGAGTCCGCCGCCCTGTTCTGCTGCGCCGCCGCTCTGGGTGTGCGGTGCGGCTCCTGTTTCCACGTGATCTGGAACCAGGAGCGGGAGGCTGCCGGCCTGGATCAGAAAGAGAGCCACGACCTCTCCGCCGCCCTGGAGGTGGGCGTGGAGGCGGTGAAGCTGCTCATCCGGGAAGATCGGGCGAAGCTCTGAACGGAAAAAGAGATCAAAAAAACCAGCTGTTTCTTCGTGAAACAGCTGGTTTTTCGCGCTTTCTGTCCCGGGAGTTCAGGCGGCGGCCCGCCGGTAGGGGGGCTCCAGCACCCCGGCCTTTTCCAGCACCAGCACCAGGCCGGGCAGAAGGATCAGCTGGATGAGGATACCCGGCAGGGCGGTGACGAAGGCGGCGGTGAGAAAGAGCTCCATGGAGTAGGCCCCCGCCCGGAACACCAGGGCGTTCATCACGCCGTAGACCACCCGGCCGATGACCATCGCGCCGATCAGCTGGACGTAGAGGTCGAGACTGCGCCGCCCAGTGTGGATCAGGCGGGAGAGAAGTCCGGAAATGAGGCCGTAGGCCGCCAACTCGCAGAGCATGGCGGGCAGATAGGCCGCCCCGGGCATCCCGGTGAGCAGGTGGGACAGCAGGGGGGTCAGAACTCCGCAGGCCAGGCCGTAGGGCCAGCCACAGGTGAGGCCGCACAGCAGCACGGGCAGGTGCATGGGCAGCAGGACGTTCCCCGCATTGGGCACGGCATGGAAGACCTGGGGCAGTACTACCCCCAGGGCCACACAGAGTGCGGCGAAGACCAGCTGTTTGGTGGAGAATTTCTGCATGAAAGGGCTCCTTTCCGTCAAAAAAACGCCACGAAGGAGGCTCTCCGGGGAGAGCCTTCGCCTTCGTGGCGCTGACGTTCGATGACATGGGGATGTAAGGGATGTGCCGCCTTCGTGGCGGTGGTTTTCAGTGAGGGTATCTTATCAAAAATATCCTGAGCTGTCAACCCTGCCTGTCTCTGCCGTACTGCGCGGCCTGAGCCTCCCAGTAAAGGCGGTCATCCTCGCGGATGGGCCGCAGCACCCGGCAGGGGTTGCCGGCGGCGATGACATGGGAGGGGATGTCCTTTGTCACCACACTTCCCGAGCCGATGACCACGTCGTCCCCAATGGTGACCCCCGGATTGACGACGGTGTTGCCGCCGATCCACACCGAGGAGCCGATCTTCACCGGCCGGCCGAATTCCAGCTCGGCGTTGCGCACGCCGGCGTCGATGGGGTGGGTGGCGGTGAAGATGCAGACTCTGGGGGCGATGAACACGTCGTCCCCGATAGTGATGTCGCACACGTCCAGGAAGATACAGTCGCAGTTGGCGTAAAAGTGCTTTCCGATGTGGATGTGGGGGCCGTAGTCGCAGTGAAAGGGAGGCTCGATCCAGGAGTCCTCTCCAAGGGCGCCCAGCAGTTCCCGGAAAAGCCCCGGGAGCTTTTGCCGGTCTGGTTCGGCGTTGATGAGCCGGATCAGCTCCCACTTGCGCAGGTGGTCGGCCTCCAGCTCCGGGTCGCTGGCCTTATAGAGCTTGCCGGCGAGCATCCGCTCCTTTTCTGTCATAGGGCCTCCTTTCCCGTGGGCAGGCGGGTGGTGTCCACCGTCACATCGCACTGGTTCTGAATGGAGAGGCCCTGGAAATAGGCCTCCTCCAGAGGGATCCAGCGCGTCCGGAACCGCTCCAGCTGCTCCGGGCTCTCCCGGCGGGACAGCCGCCCTTCCTGTACCTCCGGGGAGCAGGTGAAGAAGATATGTACCTGGGAATACCCGGCCAGAGCGGGGTGGAGGGAATAGCTGCCCTCCACGATGTTGAGCCTGCCGCAGGGAACGCCCCGGGGCGCATCCAGAGTGCCGCTGGAGCAGTCAAAGGCCCGAAGGGCCACCGCCTCTCCCTGGCTGAGCGGCTCAAAAAGCTCCGCCGCGGCCCGCTCATAGTCCACGTTGCCGCCGGGGGCGGCGAGCCGCTCGGGGGTGCGCTTTTCCGGGGGGAGGAAGAAGTCGTCCATATGGAAGACCTGGCAGTCGTCAAAGAGCTGGGCGCAACGGGAGGCGAAGGTGGTCTTCCCCGCGGCGCACCGGCCGTCCACCGCCACCGTCACCGGCCCCGGATGGGCCTGGAGGGCGGCGCCGATGGCCCCCAGGGCGGGGGCGTAGAGGGCCAGATCCCGGTCGATGACCCGGTAGTGGGGCCTGTAGGCTTCCCGGTAGCCCTCGCTGTGGCGAAGAGGGGGACAGTCGTCCGCCGCGTAAAGGGTCAGAAAGAGCTCCAGCTCCTGGGCCTCCAAGGGGAGGGCGCCGCCCCAGGCCAGGCCGGAGAGCTCTCCCAGCTTCTGCCACAGGCCCCTGCGGGAACCTCTGGGCCGGGCGGAGAGGGTGAAGCACCGCTCCAGCAGGGGCAGGTCGTCCCCGGTGAGGCGGCGGGGATCCAGGTGGAACCGGCACAGTCCGCCGCCAATGGCCTCGGAGAGGTATTCGGGACGGTAATCCTCCTCCCCGGCCTGGGTCAGCTCCGCCTGGAGCCGCTCCAGCGCCTCCCCCTGGGCCACTAAATGGCCGGGGCCGAACTCGCTCTGGTAGAGGAGCTTCACATAGTCCCGGGGCTCCATACCGGGATACCGCCGGGCGTGGAGGGGCAGGATGGTCTTCAAAACGCTCATGGCGCCACCTCCTGCTCCGCCAGGGAGACCGCGTCCTCCAGTAGCTCCTCCAGCTTGCGGCCGGTGGAGCCCGCCACCAGCACGCCGCAGCTGGACATGGGGATGAGGATCCGCCGGGCGTCGGCGGCGGAAATCGCGGCGGCCATGGCGGGGCTGACCTCCCCCATGAGGGCGTTGGCGGAGAGCAGGCCGATGGGGCCCATGATAAGGTCGGCGTGGGCGGCGTTATAGCACACGGCGTTCTCTCCGGTGGCACCCTTGTCCGCGCCGGCCCGGAGCATGGCGGAGGTGGCCAGGGCGTTGGCCCCCACGGCCCAGATCTGGGCCTTTTTCCCCAGCCGGGCCTTGAGCCGGGCCACCAGGTCGGCCCCCAGGCCGCCCCCCTGTCCGTCGATGACGACGATCCGCATAGCAGTTCCTCCTCTGGCGTGAAGTGAATGAGATATAAGATGTATTATACCGTCTGGAGGAAAAAAGGGCAAGGACTTTGCGCTGACGGCGGAAAAGGGAGAAAAAGAGGGAAAAAGTTTTGGAGAAGGCATACCATTTTTTTGCGATTTGTGGTAAACTGTAAAATTAGTGAAAAAGACTGTTTTCAGAAAGGGGGCGGCGGGATGAAAAAGGGAAGGATCCAAGTGGTCTTTCTGGCGGCATTTTTGTGCCTTTGCCTGACGGGCTGTTTTTTCCGGGCGGTGGGCGAGCTCTACACCGTTCCCCAGCCCCCGGCGGATTATAACGCCCTTCAGGCCCGGCTCAGCGAGGTCATCGCCGCCGGCGGCGAGTATGCCGCGCCCCTGTCGGGAGACCTGATCCAGTCCGTCCAGCTCCAGGACATGGACGGAGACGGCGTGCAGGAGGCCCTGGCCTTCTTCCGCATGCCCAGTGAGGAGCTACCCCTGAAGATCTACATTTTCCGCCAGGTGGGGGAGGAGTACGAGCTGCTCACCCGGGTGGAGGGCGCCGGCGCCGCCATCAACAGTGTGGAATACGTCCAGCTGGACGACGAGCCCTTCAAGGAGATCGTGGTCAGCTGGCAGATCAGCGATATCGTCCACTCTCTGGCCGCCTACTCCATCGGCCCCGACCAGGTGGAGGAGCTGCTGCGCACCGACTACGTCAGCTACAAGACCGCTGATTTGGACGGAGACGGCCAGCAGGAGCTGGTGGTGCTCCGAAACCCGGTGGGCGCGCCGCCCCGGGCGGAGCTCTACGATTTTGACGGGGTGCTGTCCATGACGGGCTCCGCCCCCCTGTCCGGCGGCATCACGTCGGTGGCCGACGGCGGGATCCGAAGCGGCTACCTGGTGGATCGGGTGCCCGCGCTCTTCGTCACCTCCTCCTACGCCGAAAATGGCACCATCACCGATATCTTCACCTGCCGGGATGGGAAGCTGAGAAA
Organism: Vermiculatibacterium agrestimuris; assembly: GCF_943193085.1. NCBI lineage: Bacteria > Bacillati > Bacillota > Clostridia > Eubacteriales > Oscillospiraceae > Vermiculatibacterium > Vermiculatibacterium agrestimuris. Next base: position 60,757 of record NZ_CALPCU010000011.1, read on the forward strand.
TATCACCCTGGATCCCGCCACCGGGGAGAGCGGGGAGACCATTCGCTACTACAACCAGGTCACCGCCAGCGACATCAATGGCGACGGCATCCTGGAGCTGCCCCAGCCCGTGCCCCTGACCGATTACAAGATCACCACCGCCTCGGTGAATTTCTGGCTCATCCACTGGCGCCAGTTTGACGCGGAGGGCCGGGCGGTGCCGGTATTCACCACCTATCAAAACGAGCGGGACGGCTGGTACTTCATCCTGCCGGAGACCTGGGGAGATGATGTGGCCCTCTCCCGGGCCGACCTGCCGGGAGGCGGGGAGCGGGCGGTGACCTTCTCCCGCTGGGATCGGGGCGGTACGGCGGAGCCGGAGAGCTTCCTCACCATCTACAAGCTCACCGGCACCAACCGCCTGGCCCGGGCCAAGTCGGGGCAGCGGTTTTTCCTCTTGCCGGCCCAGGAGCCCCTGAATGTGGACAATTTCAACACGATCTATGCCGCCGAGTTCCGGGACGGCTGGGACTGCGGCCTGACCGAGGACGAGGTGCGGGAGCGGTTCAGGCTCATCACGACAGACTGGTATAACGGATACTGAGGAGGTAAGCGCTATGGGAAGAAAAGTCCTTGTACTGGAGGACGAGACCAATATCCGCTCCTTTGTGGTCATCAACCTGAAGCGGGCGGGCTATGAGACCGTGGAGGCGGGCACCGGGCAGGAGGCGCTGGAGCAGCTCAAGCGCAACCCCGACGTGAATGTGGCCCTTCTGGATGTGATGCTGCCGGATATGGACGGCTTTGAGGTCTGCCGCCGTATCCGCTCCAGCAACAGCCGCATCGGCATCATCATGCTCACCGCCCGCACCCAGGAGATGGACAAGGTCACCGGACTGATGACCGGAGCGGACGACTACGTGACCAAGCCCTTCTCTCCCGCCGAGCTCACCGCCCGCATTGACGCCCTGTGCCGCCGGGCCACCGGGGAGACGGCGGTGGACACCGGGGAGATCTCCCAGCCCCCCTTCCTTTTGAACACCCGCAACCGCACCCTGGAGAAGAACGGGGCGCGGGTGAAGCTGACCCAGGTGGAGTACGCCATTGTCAAGCTGTTCATGGACAACGCCGGCAAGGCCATGAGCCGGGAGGAGATCCTGGACGCGGTGTGGGGCAAGGACTACTTCGGAGAGGTGAAGATCGTGGACGTGAACATCCGCCGTCTGCGCATCAAGATCGAGGACGACCCCACCAACCCCACCTATATCACCACGGTCTGGGGCTACGGCTATAAGTGGGGCTTCTGAAAATACGCTGTTTTTGACAGAAAAAGGAGGAGGTGGCGGATATGGCGAGGACGACAGGCATCCGGCGGCGCTGGATGACCAACTCTCTGGGCGTGGTGCTCTTTGTGGTGCTGCTGGCGGTGTCCGCCTTCTCCGTGGCCATGGGCAGCTATTACTACGCCACCATGTCCAACGGCCTGGAGGCCAAGGCGGAGTATGTGGTGGAGTTTTTCAGCGCCTATCGCACCCGCAGCGAGTATTACCAGCACGTTATCACCTATGTGAACAACAATTTTGAGGGCAAGGACGAGGTGGAGATGCAGTTTCTGGATTCCAACGGCTCCATCCGCTTTTCCACCTTCGGCCTGGCGGCCTTTTCCGCGCCGGACACCCCTGATATCGCCGGGGCGCTGAACCCGGAGGAGCCCAAAACCACCCCCTGGACGGGGAACGACCCCTCCACCGGGGAGCACATCATGGCGGTGTCCTGTCCCCTGACGGTCAATGGGGCGCCGGTGGCCGCCGTGCGCTATGTCACCTCCCTGCGGCTGGTGGACCGGCAGCTGATGACCATCGTGGGCCTCTCCCTGGCCGTCGGTCTGGCCATTTTGCTGCTGGTCTATTTCTCCAACCTCTATTTTGTCCGCTCTATTGTAGAGCCGGTGGCCGGAGTCACCGAGATCACCAAGCGCATCGCCGCCGGCAGCTACGGCATCCAGATCGAAAAACAGCACGACGACGAGATCGGCGACCTCACCGACGCCATCAACGACATGTCCCAGCGCATCGACCAGTCCGAGAAGATGAAAAGCGAGTTCATCTCCTCGGTCTCCCACGAGCTGCGCACCCCCCTCACCGCCATCAACGGCTGGGCCGAGACCATCATGAACGGCGAGGTGCGGGACGCCGACGACGTGAAAAAGGGTATGGGCATCATCGTCTCCGAGGCCCGGCGGCTGACCAACATGGTGGAGGAGCTGCTGGAGTTCTCCCGGCTGGAGGACGGCCGGTTCACCCTGTCCATCGAGCCGGTGGACTTGAAGGCGGAGTTCGAGGACGCGGTATATACTTACCGGGAGTTCTTCCGCAAGGACGGTTTGGAGCTCCACTACCGGGATGAGGACGCGGAGGCCGGGGAAGAGGAGTTCCCCCCTGTGGAGGCCGACCCGGAGCGGCTGCGCCAGGTATTCTGCAATATTATGGATAACGCCGCCAAGCACGGCGGCAGCGGCGGGCGCATCGACTGCGCCATCCACCGGGAGGAGGATTGGGCGGTCATCACCATCCGGGACTACGGCCCCGGCATCCCCGAGGGCGAGCTGCCCCACGTGAAGAGCAAATTCTATAAGGGCTCTTCCAAGGCCAGAGGCTCCGGCATCGGCCTGGCCGTCAGCGACGAGATCATCACCCGCCACGGGGGCGAGCTGCTCATCGGCAACGCCGAGGGCGGCGGCTGCGTGGTCACTGTCCGTCTGCCTGTGGACGGCGGAGCGGTTAGAACATAAGTTCGAAAAATTGCCCGCGCCTCTTGCAAAAGGGGCGTGGGTTTGTTACAATACAACTGACGCAGTTCCTTGCTTAGATCCTCCGAAGGAGAAAAATAATGTTGAGACGAATGAGACAACTGTTATTGCTATCCGCCGGCGGGTTCAAGACCGTCATCGGCGGTCAGGCCCTCATCGAGGGCATTATGATGCTGGGCCCCGACAAGAAGTCGGTGGTGGTGCGCAAGCCGGACGGGGAGCTGGAGGTCAAGACCGAGCCCCGGCGGCTTTTGAAGGACAAGTATCCCTTTGTGGGCCTGCCCCTGATCCGGGGAGTGGTGAATTTCTGCTCCTCCATGTATAACGGGGTCACCGCACTGATGTACTCCGCCGAGTTTTACCCGGAGGATGAGGCGGTGGAGGAGGAGCCCTCCAAGTTTGAAAAGTGGCTGGATGAGAAGCTGGGCAATGAGAAGTTTACCTCCCTCATCGTCACGGTGTCCATGCTCCTGGGCATGCTCTTTTCCGTGTTTCTCTTCTTCCTGCTGCCCACTGCTCTGGGCGGTCTGACCCTCCGGCTGCTGCCCGGGTTCCCCCTGTGGGGCCGCAACCTGGTGGAGGGGGCGTTCCGGGTAGTGATCTTTTTGGGTTATCTCATCCTCTGCTCCAGGCTCAAGGACATTCACCGCACCTTCCAGTACCACGGGGCGGAGCACAAGACCATCTTCTGCTATGAGGCGGGACTTCCCCTGACGGTGGAGAATGTCCGCGCCCAGCCCAAGCACCATCCCCGGTGCGGCACCAGCTTCCTGTTCGTGGTCATTGTGGTGTCCATTCTGCTGTCCAGCCTGGTGTTCTCTTTTATCCATGTGGAAAACACCTTTGCCCGGATGGGGATGCATTTGCTGATGCTCCCCCTCATTGTGGCCATTACTTACGAGATCAACCGCTATGTGGGAGGACACGAGGGGGCGGTGTGCCGCCTGGTGCGTGCCCCCGGCATGGCTATCCAGCGCTGGACGACCTTTGAGCCTGACGACACGATGATCGAGGTGGGCATCAAAGCCTTTACCGAGGTGCTGCCCCAGGAAGCCGGCGCTGACAAGTGGTGAGATAGAAGCGTGGAACGTGACAGCCCCATGGAGGTGAAACGATGGCGACGACCTATAATAATCTCTACTTAGACGCCCGGCGAAAGCTGAAGGCGGCGGGGATCCCCGCCGCCCAGCTGGAGGCGCGGGAGATCGTCTGCTTCGCCGCGGATAAAAGCCGGGAGGATTTCTTCCGGGACATGAGCCTATACACCTCCGAGCAGGTGGAAAGCCGGGTGAAGGAGCTTACAGACCGCCGCCTGGCGGGGGAGCCGGTGGCCTACATCATCGGCGAGTGGGAGTTCTACGGCCTGACCTTGGACGTGAGCCGGGAAGTGCTCATCCCCCGGATGGACACCGAGGTGCTGGCCGAGCAGGCTATCCTGGCGGCCCGGGGCGTGGAGGAGGGCTGCCGGGTGCTGGATCTCTGCGCCGGCAGCGGCTGTGTGGGACTGGCGGTGGCTGCCAACGTCCCCGACTGCAAGGTGGTCTTGGCCGACAATTCGGAGGGGGCCCTGCGGGTCTGCAAGCAGAACATCCGCCGCTGCGGTCTGGGCAATCAGGTGGTGAGCGTCCACGCCGACGCCAAGCTGCCCCCTCTGCCCGCCCTGTGGGACTTTGACGTCATCGCCTGCAACCCGCCCTATATCCCCACCGGGGACATTGAGGGGCTGGATCCCTCGGTGAAGGACTACGAGCCCCTGGAGGCCCTGGACGGCGGCGAGGACGGCCTGGAGTTTTACCGGCTGGTGGCCGCCAAGTGGAAAGGGGCGATCCGGCTGGGGGGCAGGCTCCTCTTTGAAGTGGGCATGGGCCAGTCCGGCGCGGTGGAGGCCATTCTGGCCGAGAACGGCTACGAGGAGATCCGCACCTGTCAGGATACCCAGGGGATCTGGCGGGTGGTCTCCGGCACGCTGAACAAGTGAGAGAAAGTCCCGTTTATGGGACTGTAAAAGTGATATAACACCAGCATAAGGCCGCCCTGGGGGCGCAACGAGACAAAAATCATGTGGGACGAGTTTTAGGAGGAGAGGGAAACATGGCAGAGAAGAAGAAAATGCCCATTACCCAGCCCGGTCAGGCTTCGGATAAAAAGAAGGCGCTGGACACGGCCCTGGCTCAGATCGAGAAGGATTTCGGCAAGGGTGCGGTGATGCGCCTGGGGGAGAACGCCCATGTGGTGGTGGAGGCCATCCCCACCGGATCTTTGGCCCTGGACTTCGCCCTGGGCATCGGCGGCGTGCCCAAGGGGCGCATCATTGAGATCTACGGCCCTGAGTCCTCCGGTAAGACCACCCTGGCCCTCCACATTGTGGCCGAGGCGCAGAAGCGGGGCGGCGAGGTGGCTTTCATCGATGCCGAGCACGCCATGGATCCCGTCTACGCCAAGGCTTTGGGGGTGGATATCGACTCCATGCTCATCTCCCAGCCCGACACCGGCGAGCAGGGACTGGAGATCTGCGAGGCATTGGTGCGCTCCGGCGCCATCGATGTGGTGGTGGTGGACTCCGTGGCCGCCCTCACCCCCCGGGCGGAGATCGAGGGGGACATGGGCGACAGCCATGTGGGCCTGCTGGCCCGGCTCATGAGCCAGGCCCTGCGCAAGCTGGCCGGCGCCATCTCCAAGACCAACTGCATCGTCATTTTCATCAACCAGCTGCGGGAAAAGGTGGGGGTCATGTACGGCAACCCCGAGGTCACCACCGGCGGCCGGGCGCTGAAGTTCTACTCCTCCGTGCGCATCGACATTCGCCGGGTGGAATCTCTGAAAAACGGCTCCGAGGTGGTGGGCAACCACGTCCGGGCCAAGGTGGTCAAGAACAAGGTGGCCCCGCCCTTCCGTCAGGCGGAGTTCGATATCCTCTTTGGCGAGGGCATCGCCAAGGAGGGGGAGCTGGTGGACATGGGCGTCCAGCTGGGGCTGGTGCAGAAGTCCGGCTCCTGGTTTTCCATGGGTGAGATGCGCATCGGCCAGGGCCGGGACGCTGCCCGCCAGTACCTGAAGGACAATCCCGACATTGCCGAGAAGCTGGAGGAGGACATCCGGGAGGGCATGGCCAAGCAGGCAGCCGCCGCCCAGGCCAAGCCGGAGCCCAGAGCCTCCATCGCCCCGCCCGCCGCCGCGAGCCCCAGAGCCGCCGCTGCGGCGGTGAATCCCCGGGCAGTGGATGTGTCTGCTGAGGACTTTGAGGACGAATGATCGTCGCTAAATTAGAGCCCTCCAAGCATGTGCGGGACCGGTGGCTGGTGTGGTTGGACGACGGCTCTCTCATTCGGGTCACCGAGAACGAGGTAGTCGCCTTCGCCCTTTACGCCGGTATGGAGCTGACCGACCAGGTCTATGACCAACTGGTGGAGCGGGCGGGGCGCAGCGAGGCCCGGGGGAAGGCCCTGGATCTCATTGCCGCCAAGCCCATGTCCCGCCGGGAGCTGGTGGAAAAGCTCACCGCCCGCCGGCCCAAGACCAGGGATGGCCGGGAGCGCCCCCCCTACGCCACCCCGGAACAGGCGGATGAGGCGGCGGACTGGCTGGAGGAGCTGGGCTATCTTAACGACGGCGAATACGCCAAGACCGTGGTGCGGCACTACTCCGCCAGGGGCTATGGGGAGCGGAAGCTCCGGGATGAGCTGTTTCGCCGGGGCGTGCCCAGAGAATATTGGCAGGATGCCCTTTTGGAGGCCCAGGGCTCGGAGGAAGGTGTGGACGCCTTCCTCCGCAGCCGTTTCAAGGGCAGGACGCCCGACCAGAAGGAGCTGAAGCGGGCCTCTGACGCCCTGGCGCGCAGAGGCTTTCGCTGGGATGAGATCCGAGAGGGCCTCAACCGCTACGGGGCGGAGCTGGAGGAGGAATGAGTTTGAAGATCGCGTTTATCTCCCTGGGGTGCTCCAAAAACCTGATCAATACCGAGCAGATGATGGCCCTCTGCCGCGCCGCCGGACACGAAGTGACCGGCGAGCCGGAGGGGGCCGATGTGGCCGTTCTTAACACCTGCGGCTTCATCGACGCCGCCAAGAGCGAGGCCATTGAGCATATCATCGCCCTGGGCGAGCTGAAGACGGCGGGGAAGCTGGGCAAGCTGCTGGTGTGCGGGTGCCTCAGCCAGCGCTACCGGGAGGAGATCGGCCGGGAGCTGCCGGAAGTGGACGGCATGATGGGCACCGGCAGCTACGACCAGGTGGTCTCCGCCGTGGAGGCGGTGGCCAGGGGGGAGCGGCCGGAGGAGTTTGGGGACATTTCCGTCACCTCCGAGGAGGGGGAGCGGCTGGTGACCACCCCCGGCTACACCGCCTTTTTGAAGATCGCCGAGGGCTGTGATAATTTCTGCGCCTTCTGCATCATACCCTATCTCCGGGGCCGCTACCGCAGCCGCCCCATGGAGGCCCTTCTGGCCGAGGCCAAGTCCCTGGCCGCCGCCGGGGTGAAGGAGCTCATCCTCATCGCCCAGGATATCGGCCCCTATGGAAAAGACCTCTACGGAGAGAAAAAGCTGCCGGAGCTGCTGAAAGAATTATGTAAACTTCCGTTTCGCTGGATCCGGCTTCACTATTTATATCCCGACCACTTTGACGACGGGCTTATTGACGTCATCGCCCAGGAGCGGAAAATCGTCAAGTATCTGGACATCCCTCTCCAGCACTGTAGCAGCAAACTGTTGAAGGCCATGAACCGCTGGGGAACGCGGGAGAGTCTGACCGCGCTCATTGAGACCCTTCGGACACGCATCCCCGGCCTGGTGCTGCGTACCTCCCTCATCTGCGGCCTGCCCGGCGAGGGGGAGGAGGAATTTGAAGAATTATGTAAATTTGTATCCGGTACCGGCATCGAACGGGCCGGGGTATTCCAATACTCCCGGGAGGAGGGGACCCGGGCCGCCAAGATGGAGAACCAGGTGGACGAGGAGGTGGCCCGCCAGCGGGTGGAGCGGCTGGTGGAGCTCCAGTCCCGGGTGCTGGACGCCTACAATGAAAGCCGCCTTGGCACGGTGATGGAGGTGCTCTGTGAGGGCTTCGATCCCGCCATGGGCTGTTATGTGGGGCGCACCTATGCCGACTCGGTGGAGGTGGACGGCCATGTGTGGTTCACCGCCGCCGGGGTGGTGGAGGCCGGACAATTCGTCCACGTCCGTATGACGGGGCTCATGGACGGTGATCTGACCGGCGAGATCGAGGAGTGAGAGATGATGAAGATGAACACGGCCAATCAACTGACCATGCTGCGGGTGGTGATGATCCCCCTCTATCTGGTGATGTGGCGTCTGGACTTCGGCTGGAACAATTATGCGGCGCTGGCGGTCTTTGTGCTGGCCAGCCTCACCGATCTGGCCGACGGGAAGATCGCCCGGAGCCGTGGGCTGGTCACCGACTTTGGCAAGTTTATGGATCCTTTGGCGGACAAGGTGCTGGTGATGACCGCTATGGTGTGCTTTTGCGCCATGGGCCGTTTCCCCGCCTGGGCGCTGGTGGTGGTCATTTTCCGGGAGTTTGCCGTGTCCGGTCTGCGGCTCATCGCAGTGGAGGGCGGCCGGGTCATTGCCGCGGGCTGGTCGGGCAAAGTGAAGACCGCTGCCACTATGGTGTGCCTGTGCCTGATCCATGTGGATATTCCCCCTGTGGTGGGGATGTTGGCCGTCTGGGTCATCGTGATCACCACCGTCTATTCCGGGGCGGAGTACTTTATCCGGAACAAGGACTGTATCGATTGGGGAAATATTTAAAAGGGAAACGCCGCGGAGGGCTTCCGCGGCGTTTTTTATCCAAAATAAGCGATGAGAAGGTATAAAAGGGAAGAAGACGGGCAAGGATAGGTCTGGGAATCCATTTTGAGGAGGTTTCTGGACAATGATCATGGACAAGATCGCCCTGCTCCTGGCCATTGTGGGCGGACTCAACTGGGGCAGTATCGGCATTTTCGGCTTTGACGTGGTGGCCTTCCTCTTCGGCGGGCAGAACAGCGCCATGAGCCGGGTCATCTACACCCTGGTGGGCCTGGGAGCGATCTGGTGCATCTCTCTGCTGTTCCGGGAGAACGACCCGGTGGAAGAGCGCACCTGAGACACAGCGGAAAAAACGCCGTCCCGAGCAGGGACGGCGTTTTTGCACTCAGATGACCTGATGGAGCTTCCACTTGCCCCGGATGAAGCGGACGGTGAAGAACAGCGCCCGTACCACCCAGTCAGCGAACATGCCCAGCCACACGCCCAGCAGGCCCAGACCCAGCCCCCAGGCCGAGCCGAAGAAGTAGCTGCAGCCGATGCGGCAGATCCACATGGAGAGCATGGAGACCACCATGGTGAACTTGGCGTCGCCCGCGGCCCGGAGGGCGTTGGGGGTGGTAAAGGACAGGGGCCAGATAAGGGCGTTGAACACGGCGCACCAGCGCAGCACCTGGATGGCCAGGGCCGCCGTGGCCGGAGTCAGCTTGAACAGGGGCACCAGGGCCGGGGAGCCGAAAAAGAGCAGGGGGTTCATCACCCACATGGCGCAGTAGGAGGCCAGCAGGAGCCGCCGGGTATAGCTGGCGGCCTGCCTGTCGTCCCCGGCCCCCATACACTGCCCCACCACGGTGATCATGCCCAGGCCGATGCCCTGGCTGGGCACGTTGACCACGCCGGCGATGGAGTTGGCGATGGCGTTGGCCGCCACGGCGGAGCCCTTTACCGCCAGATCCATCCCCAGGTCAAAGGAGGTGATGAGGTTCAGCACCAGCAGCTTGCCGATCTGGAACATGCCGTTTTCCACGCCGTTGGGGATGCCGATGCCCAGAATGGACTTGATGGTGGGCCAATGGAACTGCGGGTGGAGGAGCTTTTCGATGTAGACGAGGTGGGTGGGCCGGGTGATCATCACACCGATGATAGCGGCGGCGGCAATACGGGAAACCAGGGTGCCGATGCCCGCGCCGGCGGAGCCCATGCCGAAGCCGTAGATGAGCACGGCGTTCACCGTGATATTGATGATGTTGACGATGAGGGAGTTGAACATGGATACCTTGCTGTTGCCCATGGAGCGGAACAGGGCGGCCCCGGCATTATAAATGGCGATGAAGGGATAGGCCGCCGCAGTGAGCAGGAAGTAGATCAGTGCGGCGTCCATGATCTCCTGGGAGATATTTCCGAAGACCAGCCGCAGGATATGCTCCCGGAAAAGGAGCGCTATGGCCATCAGGACGGCGCCTACGAACAGGTTTACATAAAGTAACTGCTTGGCGGCGAAGCGGGCGTTCTCCACGTCCCGGCGGCCCAGGTACTGGGACACCACCACCGCGCCGCCGGTGGACAGGGCGGAGAAGAGGTTGATAATGAGAATATTGATGTTGTCCACCAGGGACACGCCGGAGACCACGGCCTCGCCGGCGGTGGTGACCATCATGGTGTCCGCCATGCCCACGGTCATCAGAAGCATCTGCTCGATGATAAGGGGCACCATGAGCCGCACCAGAGCCTGGCGGGTGAACATGGGAGTCTGGGGCTGTGTATTTTCCATGGGAGGTACACCTCAAAAAATTTTTATTCCTTATATGAAGCACTATTGTAGCACGGGAGAGGACGGTTTGGAAGGGTATTTTTGTACAAAAATCAAGGGAAAAAGAGCTCTTGACACCGATTGTCGGCCGTGATAATATACTAATTACAAAGCGACTAAGCGCCATGAACGGAAAAAGTAGCGCACGGCATCCCCCAACAGAAAGGGCCCGCCACCGGCTGAGAGCGGGCCCAGGGAAGGGCTGGGCATGAATTGCGTCCGGGAGCGCGGAGGGCAATGCCTCACGGTTCGGCCCCGTTACCGGCCTTTGAGTGAAAACGAGAGTGGAACCGCGTTTCGGCGCCTCTCATGCCAAGGGCATGAGGGGCGTTTTTTTGATGGAAAGGAGATCGATCCGGATGGATACCATGCAGCTTTACAATTCCATGACCCACAAAAAGGAGCTCTTCCAGACCCACGAGCCGGGAAAGGTGAGCATGTACACCTGCGGCCCTACAGTGTACCACTTTGCCCACATCGGCAACCTGCGCTCCTATATTATGGAGGACGTACTGGAGAAGGCCCTGCGGTGGGAGGGCTACGACGTTCTGCGGGTGATGAACATCACCGATGTGGGCCACCTGTCCTCTGACGCCGACACCGGCGAGGACAAGATGCTCAAGGGGGCCCAGCGGGAGCACAAGACGGTAATGGAGATCGCCAAATTCTATACCGACGCCTTTTTTGATGACTGCGCCAAACTCAACATCAAGACCCCTGACGTAGTCCAGCCCGCCACAGGTATGATCGACAGCTACATCCAGGTCATCACCAAGCTGCTGGATACCGGCTACGCCTATCTGGCGGGGGGCAATGTGTACTTTGACACCTCCAGGCTGAAAAAGTACTATGTCTTCAACGACCACGACGCGGAGGATCTGCAAAGCGGCGTCCGGGAGGGCGTAGAGGAGGACGAGAACAAGCGCAACAAAAACGATTTTGTCCTCTGGTTCACCAAGTCCAAGTTTGAAGATCAGGCCCTGAAGTGGGATTCCCCCTGGGGCGTGGGCTATCCCGGCTGGCATATCGAGTGCTCCTGCATCTCTATGAAGTACTGCGGGGAGCACCTGGATCTCCACTGCGGCGGCATCGACAACGCCTTTCCTCACCACACCAACGAGATCGCCCAGTCGGAGAGCTATCTGGGCCACCAGTGGTGTCCCCAATGGTTCCACGTCCATCACCTGAACACAAACGACGGCAAGATGAGCAAGTCCAAGGGGGAATTCCTCACCGTCTCCCTGCTGGAGGAGAAGGGTTACGACCCCATGGTCTACCGCCTGTTCTGCCTGCAGAGCCACTACCGCAAGGCCCTCACCTTTTCCTGGGAGAACCTGGACAACGCCGCCGCCGCCTATGAGAAGCTGGTGCGCCGCATCGCCGCCCTCACCCAGGAGGGCGCGGTGGACGCCGCCGCTGCCCAGCCCTACAAGGAGCAGTTCCAGGCGGCGCTGGACAACGACCTCAATACCTCCCTGGCGGTGACCGCCCTCTACGATGTACTCAAGGCCGGGGTGAACGACGCCACCAAGCGCGCGCTCATCGCCAGCTTTGACACGGTGCTGGGACTGGGGCTGCTGGAGCACGCCGCCGCTTTGGCGGAGAAGGAGGCGGCGCCCGCCGCCGCGGAGGCCGACCCGGAGATCGAGGCCCTCATCCAGGCCCGGGCCAAGGCCAAGGCGGAGAAGAACTGGGCGGAGGCCGACCGCATCCGGGACGAATTGAAGGCCCAGGGCATCGAGCTGGTCGACACCAAGGAGGGCACCACCTGGAAGCGGCTGTAAGGAACAAAAAAGCGGGGGGGGGGGGGGGGGGGGGGGGGGGGGGGGGGGGGGGGGGGGGG